>CAYMLT010000173.1:0-6313 GCA_964391265.1 uncultured archaeon | reverse complement strand
AGAGTTTCAGCAATCCGTTGCACAAGGGCAAGTATGTCCTAAGCGTAACCTATGAGGAGGATGCACAGCCAGCTCCTGAAAGCGAAATCGGACAGGTGATATCTGAGAGCGGTGGAGCCTATCTTGGTGATGACTACTCCTCCAAAGAGTGGGATTTGCGTTTTGACTGCGAGTTCAATCCAAAGGACCATTGTGAATCTCTGATGTTTCAGGAGATTTGGATAGAAACAAAGCATGCGTATGATATTCTGAAAGCATTCGAGAAATACAAGAAGACTCACAAAGCCCCTCTGATTTGGTTTGGAATGTTAGGTTCAAAGAACAAGATACGTCTTGAGCTTATGGCTATGCTGAATCCTGAACAATACCTTGAGTTTATTTCAAGCAAAGGAGTGCTTCATAAGATGGTCAAAAGATCCATCAAGTATGGGGGAGGACCCTATACCATCGGTCTTCAGAATTCTATCTATATGAAAAAGGCGTATCCAGAACGTCTTGAAAGTATGAGGGATTTCAAGGCCTTGGTAGATCCGCATAACATCATGAATCCAGACAGAGTGATAACTTGTATGACCTCATATGCAAGAATCAACGTTCTATTTGGTCTTGCCACCGCAATCAGACGGCTTGGCAAGTATGTGGCGAGGTGAAATGAATGAAAGTAGACCTTAAACCAGAAATACTACGTCATTGCGGTTCGTGCAATTACTGTAGAGAATTCTGTCCAATGTATAAAGAACTTGGTTCAGAACTTGACAGCCCCGGCGGCAAGATCCGGGCGCTCAGAGCTTACGCTGAGAAGATGAGAAAACCACCTCAAGAACTTCTTGCAAGATTATATTGTGCAGACTGTCGTCGGTGCGAAGCGGTATGTCCTGCAGGAGTTCCGGTAACTACGCTTTGGCATGATGCAAAGGCTGAGCTTCTGAAAACGGGTGGAGAAATGACAGAGGGCTTGAGCAAAGTTCTTGCTTGGTTAAAGAAGGAAGGAACGCCTTTTGTAGGATTTGAAGCAGAAGAAAGAACTGTTTGGGCTGAAGACCTAGAGCTTCCTCCTGAATCCAACACTGCAATCTTCTCAGGATGCATGGGATCATTTTGGTATCCAGATCAGCCGGAGATGATTGTAGACATGATGCACAAGCTCAAAGTGAATGTAGGATATATTCCCAGTGAAGTCTGCTGCGGTTTGATGAACTACTGGGCGGGTGATGACAAAGGGTTCCATGAAATCGTCCAGAAAAACTACGACATGTTCAAGAAAGCAGGTGTGGACCACATAATAACAGGGTGCGGCGGATGTTTTGGAACTCTTACTGAGCACTACGCTCAAGAAATCGAGAATTTCGATATTAAAATCCATCATTCTGTTGAGATACTAGCAGATATGTTGCGAAATGGTGTCTTAACCTTCAAAGGCAAGGAGGGCAGCTATACTTTCCATGATTCATGTCATCTGGGAAGAGCACTTGGCATCTATGAACCCCCAAGAGAAATAATCAGAGCGGTTCCAGGATTGGAATTTGTGGAAATGAAAAACAGTAGGGAGAACTCCAACTGTTGTGGAGGATTTGTAAGTGTAATAGATCCAGACCTTTCTGAATCTATTGGAAAGAAGAGGGTCGCCGAAGCGGTGGAACTTGGAGTTGATGGAATCATCACAACCTGTGTTTCATGTTTCAAGAACCTGAGTTATTGTGCAAGGGATACAAATCTCGATGTAATTCAGCTTGACGAGCTTGTTCTCAATCTAGCGCAATCGTCATTAGTAGAAGAGTAAATAGATAAAAAACGAAACGGAGGAAAAGGAAATGAGTGAAACGAGAAAAGCAACCAAGGTTGTAGTTGTTGGCGCGGGAATAGCTGGTTTCAGCTGTGCATTAGAGCTAAAGGCTTTGAAAGCCCGTTGCACAATCTTGGAGAAAGAATCTACTGTTGGAGGAAGAGCAAGATCCTTCACAGAATCAGGCTATGTATTCGATCAAGGGCTTCACTTCTTTGTTGGAGGATTCAAATCTTTGATACCAATACTGGAGCGGAGCGGCATCCGAATGATAAAGGTTGGAGAAGGAGCTGTATGGCTCAAAGAAGGAGAGCGATATGCCATAACTAGTTCCTTTCTAGATATGGCTCGCTTCGGACTTCTCAGCACATCTGAGAAACTCACAATGAAAGGTCTAATGGATGAGAATCTAAAGAGGACTCAAGAAGATTTTCTTGAGCTGGATAAGATGACTTTTGCCGAGTATGCTCAAGAGAAGAAGGTACCTGAATCGATCTATGAAAACTTCTACGACCCTTTGATCAAGACTGTAACGTTCATGAAACCCGATGAGGTGTCAGCTGGACAGTATCTATATTCCGAACAATTACGGTTTGCATACGAAGATGGTTTCTCAGCGATGTATCCAGAAAGAGGCGGTCTAGGCAGTGTTCCATACACCCTCATGCTGCAAGCAAGGAATTTTGCCATAGAACCCAAAGTAAATTGCGATGTTAAACAAATCATCATAGATGATGGAAAAGTGGTAGGTGTGAATTACGAACAAAATGGCAAGGATTTTCATGTCGAAACTGATGCCGCTGTGGTAACCACTCCCATTGACCTATTGCCGAATTTTGTAGATATGAGCAAGCTCTCATCAGACTTTTCCGCCTCTCTACGCAAATTCTCCTATAGGCCCTCAGTCGTTGCCTATTTCGGTCTCTCTTCAAGAGTCCTTGATTTCAATGTAGGTGGGTTCGTTCCTGGCAAGAAAATCCATATAGTTGCTGAAGCAAAGAGAGTTTCAGGTGTACTTGCTCCCATTGGTGAGTCACTACTAACTGTTACATCCATTGACGAAGAGCTTCTCAAGATGGAAAACGATGAAGCAACGGAGGTCATTCTGGAGGAACTCAAAACACTCATTCCGGGCATTGAGGAAAAGGTGACATGGAAGAAGAGCTGGAAGATTTGGAGATCTGTTTTATCCCAACCTCCAGGTATTATGTCAGATAGACTCACAACAAATCGCACAGGTATTGAAGGCCTATATGTGGCGGGAGCCTATGCAAACTGTGGAACATATTATGCGTCCATGGAAGCAGCATCCAAGTCCGGCATAGCATGTGCAACCGAGATGATTGAGGATTACTCCTAACTAGGCACCAAAACACTAAGATTGTTGGCGGCGTATTCTCAATGCCGCTAGCAATTCCTCCGTAGACTCATTGAAAGGCGATATTTTGATTCCGCCGAAAGAGGCACCCCTATGACTAATTTGAAGAACCTTGAAGGCACTGGCCATGAAACAGACCCATACATTTGTGCATCTTGTGGGAACTGCACAATGGTATGCCCTACCTTTCGGTTATTACGATGGGAATCATTTGGTCCTAGAGGCAGACTGCAAATAACCAAGGAAATTCTTGAAGGAGACAGTAAACTCGATGAAGAGTATGTTAGGAAGCTATACCTCTGTTCTTTATGTGAGCATTGCGGCCAGGTTTGTACAACAAGCTTGAAACTAGACCGTTTTTGGGAATTGACAAGAGAGGCTATATGGGAGCAAGGATTGGCTCCATCTTCAATCAAATACACCTGCAAATCAGTTGTGGACCATGGTGACCCCTTCTTTATGGGCTCTGCTTCAAGAATGGTATGGTCAGAGGGTCTAGATATCGACATAACTGATCGCATTCAAGCTCCAGCAAAGACTGCTTACTTCCTTGGATGCAATACTGCATTGAAACCAAGATTGCATGGAATTGCTCAATCGATGGTCAAGATACTTGAATATGCCGGAGTCGATTATACTTTACTAGGTGAGAAAGAAGTGTGTTGTGGAGCCCCATTAGTATGGGGAGGAGATAGAAAGAGAGCCCCAAAATTAGCAGAAAGAAACGTGAGCCTTCTCAGAGAGCTTGGTGTCGAGCAAATCATTTTCAGTTGCCCATCATGTATTCAGCATTGGCCAGTCACATTCAAAGAAGCAGCAGGCGCGCCAATTAAAAGAGAGTTTGAGTATAAAACAGCATCACAATTCATTCGGGACTTGAATTCCAAAAAGCTATTGAAATTCAAAGACCAACCTAATATCACGGTAACTTACCATGATCCGTGCATTTCTGCAAGAAGACTAGGTATTGCTTCAGAACCTAGAGAAGTCATTGAAGGCATCCCGGGAGTGTACAATATCGATATGCTTCATTCAAAACGAGATACGCGTTGCTGCGGATCGCATGGACTCCTAAACGTCGCAGATCCACTAATTTCATCACAGATTTCTGAAATGCGATTAAGAGAAATCTCTGTGATGCCAGCCTCACGGGTCATTACAGAATGTCCTTGTTGTGTCCAAGCATTGGATTTGGCAACACAGACTCTGAACTACAGCGTTCAGGTTCAAGACATCTCGGAGTTAGTAGCTTCATCATTGAAGGATAAGAAGGGAGGTCATTCAAAATGAAGCTCAGAGTACAGGAAATTGAGGATATAGTTGGCGCAGATAGTGTTTCAATTACAGATGAAACCCGAGCATTGTATGCCAACGATATTTCCAGTCTACCAGGACTGGCAGGGCAGATAGTGAAAAACGCGTTCACGCTAGTCGTTCAACCAGTAAACGTGAGATCGCTCTCAGATCTCCTCAAGTATTCAACTGAAAAAGGAATTCCAATCGTTCCACGCGGTAGCGGAACATCTGGATGGGGAGGAATTTTGCCCGTTAAAGAAAGCATCTGCATAAGTATGATCCGCATGAACAAAATTAGGCATATCGATGAATACGGGCTCAATGTTACCGTTGAGGCAGGAATCACCTGGCGAGAATTGCTTATGTTTCTTGAACAAATTGGTCTGACATTGCCCGTGTATCCCTCAAGCGCTGCAGCGGCAACGGTTGGAGGTTTTGTTGCTAGCGGAGGTTTTGGCATAGGCTCTGCAAAGCATGGAAACATAAAATCACAGGTTACTGGGATTGAGGCTGTTTTGCCTAACGGAATGCTAGTAAGAGCAGGAAGCATCCTATGTAGCGAAATTGATACGCTCGATGAAGACGCTTTGCTTGGAGGACAATGGCTTGGGAGAATGGTTCAGAAGGATGATATTCTAGAGCAAACGGACCTGCGAGAATTGTTTATGGAAACATACGGCACATTTGGAGTTATTACGAAGGTGTCGCTTCGTGTGATTCCTAAACTCATGTTCAGAACGTTCGCCTGTAGATTTGACACAATGAGTTCTATGATGAAAGCAGTTGCAGCAATCTTGGAGCATACAGAACCGTATCATATGCGATTTATCACCGACTCGTATTCTTCAAAGTTGTTTGCTCTAAGAAGTGGCGAGAATGAATTTGGGAAATTCATCTTGTCAGGAGCGCTCATGAACACGATATATGAATTGGAAGAAGAAGTTGAATTGATAACGCGAGCAGTACAGGAACATGCGGGCGTTTTGCTCAGCGATGGAAGAGCTGAGTACCATTGGTCTGAGCGATTCTATCCTTTGCGAATAAAGAACCTTGGGCCCAGTTTGGTCCCAGCGGAGGCAATTCTACCTATCTCCAATATTACTGAAATGTATGATGACACAATCAAAGCACTTGGAAGAAGAAGCATTGGAATTGAAGGCACTATAGGGAACAATGGAACGGCCTCGTTTCTAGTGTGGATATTGGATGATGAGAGAAGAAAAATATCGTATACGTTGGGATGGCATAGATCCTTCGACTTAGCACATCTAGCAAAGAAACATGGGGGAAAACCGTATGCCGTTGCGCTATGGAATGTTCCCTATGCTAGAGAATTCTACGGTGAAGATGAGCTGAACAAGCTATTGAAGATGAAACGGATTGTTGATCCAAAGAATTCGATGAATCCCATGAAGGTCTTCGGAGGAAGAATAGAAGTAGGTAAGGAGTCGCAAGCATTTGGTTTTCTCGCTGGTTATGTGATTGCACTCTTGGTCCAGAACTTCGGACCACCCTTTGTAGGATGGTCGTGGATGTTGGATATTCTTTGGTCACCTATCGCATCCAATCTTCTTTTGCCCATCATCTACCTGACAGCCATACTTGGGGGAATAGTAGGATTTTTGTTCATCCGATTCCTGTCTTTGCGAAGAGCATTACAACTTGGAATCCCTCTGCTTAAGATGTTTCGGAAACTGCTTCGACAAAAATGATTCCGGCACATTCCTTCCGATACCCTAAAATACGTTGAATTGCTTTCGAATCGAAACCGCATTGAGTGATATAGCTCTCAATTTGAGAAACAATATCATACCTGAATTTAATAGGAGCTCCCAATATGAAAACAAAATTGGCTA
>CAYMLT010000172.1:0-7151 GCA_964391265.1 uncultured archaeon | reverse complement strand
ATCGTAAAGCCTCATATGCTAGTCCTGCATGAAACAGGGTTCATGATTCAAGATAGTTAACAATTCCCCAACCCCCATTATTGGCTTGACAATCAGCAATGAATTGAGCTACTGCTGATGCATTTAGTGAGGCCATTCCACCAAGAACCCCAATTGCTTCTAATGCATGATAGGTGGACATGAGATTTGTATCGTTTGTGAGTACTGACTCTTGAAATCCTCCAACGAAGCCATCAGATGCATCAGTGTCTTGTAAGCTGAGTATCCAGTTTCGTATATCTTGTTGTTCCTCAGTTGGAATCTGTGATAGTTCTGACAATCTAACCAAAGCCATCAAACCTGCAGCTGTGGCTGTCACACTAGCAATGCTAGAGGTTGGGCTTAGCTTGAAGCCATTATCTTCACGACAACTCAGAATGAACTCTATTGTCGCTGTTTCATTTCTAAGCCACGTGGCCATAGACTCCCCGCTCATCTCTGTCATTGCATCAAGGATATACAATGCTTGGAATGTGGACACGAGGTCAGGAGATGATCCTTCGAAGCTACCAAATCCCCCAGAAGCAGTTTGCGTCTTATTGATAAAAACCAAAGCCGCAGTAGCGTTGATATCATCTAAATCGCTGAAACCAGGAACATCATCATTTCCTTCAAGAAGCAGCCAGAGTTTGACTCCATAATATGAGTTCTCCATATTCACTGGTCCAGCAATAGATGATGAAAACCCGCCATAGCGATCGTAGTCTTCCCCACCACTCTTCCATTGTAGCTTCCTTGTGAAGTTCCTAGCCATAACCAAATCGATTACTGGTGGTCGATCATCCAACACTTCGCGTTCGTGGAAAATAGTAATCGCACCATATGTTGGTAGCAGTCGAGCTGCTTCTGCATCAGGAATTGTATATACTCCTTCAACATCTTCATGACTCTCTTCAATAAATGCATTCAGTGAATCCCATCTGGTAGTTGCGGCCGACACAGGGGTTGATATGAATGTCACTGCCACAAGTGCTAGTATAACTGCCATACATGCAATTTGGACCTTTTTCATTTGGATATCCCGGCCAATCTTGATATCGCCTAGAGCTTGCTCTCTGCGCTTGGAGGCACCACTGTGGCAGTGTTATTAACGTTTCCCCAAAGGGAAGGCCTGTACTAATCGATGCTTCGAAATATCCAATCTAGCCGCCATACCCTCTTGGGTCTGTCCTCTGTAATTCACGGATGTAAATATAGGCTGAATCTGCCGCAATTGCCCCATGCCCGACTGCTACTGCAATCTGTTTCATCGATTCCACTACATCCCCGGCAGCAAAGAATCCTGAAATGTTTGTGGTTTGATTTGCATTCACAAGTATCTCGCCATTCTTATTCGTCTCAATGCCTAATGATATGGCAAGTTTGCTTTCTGGAGACGATCCCAGGGCAACAAACGCACCATCTACTTCAATTGAATAAATCTCACCTGTCTTTACGTTTTCAAGAACAACTTCATTAAGCAAATCCCCACCTTTGAACTCCTTGACAATATGGTTCCACTTGATTTCCACAGGTGATTTGAAAACCATATCCTGCATTGCCTTTTCTGCTCTGAGTTCATCTCGCCGGTGGATAAGAAAGGTCTTCTGAGTCAATTCTGATAAATATGCAGACTCCACTGCAGCAGTATTTCCTCCCCCTATTACAAGCACTTTTTTGTCTCTGAAGAGCGGTCCATCGCATGTTGCACAATAGGAAACACCTCTTCCCGTAAATTCGATTTCGCCGGGAACGTCCAGATGACGATGTCCTCCTCCCGTTGCAAATATCACCGCCTTACCTCTATAAGTACCCCTACGAGTTTCAAGCAAGAAATCGCCATCTTCTCCATCGCGGGCAATCGATTTGACTTCTGTAATCTCTCTGATCTTTGCTCCTGTGGCTTTTACTTGCTCTTTCATTTTTGTCGCTAGCTCAAGACCCGATATGAATGAGAAGCCTGGATAGTTCTCAATGCCTGGACTTGTAGCTTGTGCTCCTCCAAGTACCTTTGCCTCCAATAGTATTGTTTTGAGACCGTATCTAGCTGCATAGATTGCAGCTGTCATACCTGCAGGGCCGCCGCCTACAACCACGACCTCCCAATTAAGATCTTCTTCTATCATCGTGGATACTCCTTTCTTTTCACTCAATCTATTGTTAATTCTTGATGTCCACCTAATCATTCTTTCCCCCGCAGACCCAGTCTACTGATTTCTTCTTGTGAAATGTCCTGATGAGGTCTCAGGTGAATTACATCTGTGGGCTTGATCATATCGCTCACTCGAGAAAATGAAACTTCGCGAATTGGTTGACTGCGATATCTAACCAAGAACGCTGCTTTTCTGAAGCGTTCCGAATCATATTTGAAGATATGACCGGGACCAGTGACTAAAATGCTGTCAACTCCGTCAAGCCCTTCCCATGGCCACGCTGAGTCATTGAATCCTTCAATTATCATAACATTTGCACTTTTTTCAACCGAATCCAGTGATTCACTTAGGATTTGTTCAAGGTGTGTATTCGAGTATGTTTCAAATCCATTGCTATCTTCTACAGGAAGTACGTTGGTACCTGATGTGAGGTGGTCGACTTCTTGAAGTGTGATCATGAGCTTTTCCGAATCAATGAGATGTTTAGCCAATAATGAAACTGAACTGGTTCCTTCTTCTGACGGTCTAGAAAACCTCTGTATTGTTAATACAGAATCCCATCCACCTAATGCCAGATTGGAATTCATTGATTCTGATGGCTGGCTGAGTATTGCAGGAACAAACAAACTATGTACGGGATTGGCTATCTCAAGCGGAGTCCTGCTCTTAATTACACGCCTTACCTGATGGGCATCTCTGGATGCAAGAAGTGAATCAGAAACGCACCTCTGCGTATGTTCATACCTGTACCAGTAATTGTGACCGCTTAGAGGTTTGAAGTACTCTACTGATTGACCTGATTCTATCAGACTCTTAGCTAATTTCTGAGATAACACAGTCTTACCAGAATCAAAAGAATTCATGCCAATTACAAGTATTCTCTTTGTCAGTGTTCCCACCTGAAAAAGGAAAGTGGGAGCCCAAGGGGGCTCCGACGATTATGTTACAGTTTCACTACATCATACCGGGCATTCCGCCCATTCCGCCACCAGGCATCCCGCCAGGCATTCCACCCATATCAGGGGCTGCGCCTGCTTTGGCTGCAATCACATCATCGATCCTCAGGATCATCTGTGCTGCCTCCGCTGCGGAGCGAATTGCTTGATGTTTGACACGAATTGGTTCAATAACGCCAGCTTTCAGCATGTCAGAGGTCTTGCCTTCGAATACATTAACTCCGAACCAGAGACCTACATCTGTTGCATGTGCCTTGTTGAGTTCTGTGATGATGTCAATTGGATCATGACCACCGTTCTCTGTGAGCGTTTTAGGAACGATACGCAATGATTCAGCAAAAGCTTCGATTGCTAGTTGCTCACGGCCCTTTACGGTTTCTGCGTAAGCTTCTAACCTCTTCGCCACCTCTGCTTCTGTTGCGCCGCCACCTGCTACGTAGATGCCATCCTCGACAACGTTTCTGACAACACTGAGTGCATCATGAAGAGCCCTATCTGCTTCATCAACCACGTGCTCTGTACCACCGCGAATGACGATTGATACTGCCTTTGGATCCTTGCAATTTCTAACATATACAAGCTTGTCATCGCCAACTTTGACTTCTTCAATCACTCCTGCATGGCCAATTGCATCTGCTGAAATCTCATCCAGGCTGGTTACCACTTGTGCACCAGTTGCCTTTGCTAGCTTCTCTAATGTGCTTTTCTTGGCTCTACGAATTGCCATTATGCCTGCCTTAGCTAGGTAATGCTGGGCAACGTCGTCAATTCCTTTCTGTGCTACAAGTACGTTGGCACCAGATGCAATGATTTTGTTGACCATATCTTTGAGCATATTCTCTTCCTGATCAAGGAATGCCTTGATTTGGTCGGGACTATCAATTTTAATTTCAGCATCAAATTCGGTCTTCTCGATTTCAATAGCTGCGTTAACTAGAGCAATCCTTGCGCCTTCAATTTTCCTTGGCATAGATGCATGGACAATCTCCTTATCGATCACCATACCAGTAATAAGTTCGGTTTCCTCAAGGCTCTTGCCCTGTTTCTTGATGATCTCAATCATATCGATGTCTGCCTTCATGCCTCCGTTTACCTCTTCGGCTACTTGGAGAACGGCATCGACAGCAATCCTTGCAAAAGTATCCTTTGAACCCATTACGGACTTGCTGTTCATTGATGTTTGAGCAATCTTCAGGAGGACCTTCTTATCCATTCCCTCCATTGATACGCCAATCTCATTGAGAATCTGAGTGGCCTTCTCAGCTGCTTTCTGGTATCCTCCAACAATAATAGTTGGGTGGATCTTCTTGTCTAACAAATCCTGTGCTCTCTTCAGGAGTTCTCCAGCGATTACAACAGATGTGGTAGTGCCATCACCAGTTTCTTGGTCCTGACTCTTTGCAACCTCAACAAGCATTTTTGCTGCTGGGTGCTGAACATCAATCTCTTTCAGAATGCTTGCACCGTCATTTGTGATGGTCACGTCACCTAGTGAGTCCACGAGCATCTTGTCCATGCCGCGGGGTCCTAGCGTTGACTTGATTGCATCTGAGATAACGATACCTGCCATAATATTATTCGACTGTGCGGACTTGCCGCGATTTCGACTAGTACCCTCCTTAAGAATTAGGACGGGTGTACCTGACAATTGTGACATGGTTATTTCCTCTACTGAGTTTTTTCCGAACAATGACCATTCTCAGAACGGTCTCTGTTTTCTATCGTAGTGAAAACTGTACATGCACTTCGCATGCACTTCTAACATAACTGCCCATGGACTTCGTATATAAACATTCACTTTGAACCGCTATTTCCTGAAGTACATTTTCTTCTTCCACGCCAATGGACCCGCATGTTCGATATCGACACCAACTTTTTCTCCTGGGGGCCATAAAATACACTATTTCACTATTATTCATCTTTACCATATGCTCAAACAACTGTTATAACCCATGCAAGTCACGTCGATTTGGATTAGCGATGTTCGTTCCTACAAAAGACCAACAATCACGATTGCTTAGTAGTGCTCTCTCACTATTGACCACTCTCAACAATGGCATTGAAGATATGCTTGGACGAGGATCCAAGGGAATCATCTTCAATACTGGTACTGAAGAAGGAAAATACCTAGGCAAGAATATGCAAAAAACAGAATCTATCGAAGCCGCAATTGAAGAAGTCAACCAGGCGTTCGAGGGAGTTTGGAATGTTGAGATATTCAAGGAGAAGGACAAGGACGATTTCATGTTTGAAGACGACTTAGGAAATCCATCTCTGAAAATCGTAGTTCGTGAGTGTCCAATTCGGCAAGCTGTTCTATCCCATGGTATGAAACAAGGTGGTCCAATTTGCCATCTTACTAATGGAAATCTCTGTGGTATGATAGGTGAAATCACGGACCGGAAAACAGGAATGGAAATTGAACACACTGGTCCCAACTCCTGTCTTAAGAGAATCTATTTCAGGAGCTGAATTGCAGGAATGGATATAGGCATTGTAAGCCTCTCGGCATGTTCAGGCTGTCAAGTCGCTATTCTAGATCAAAAAGAGATACTGGCACGAATGCTCTCAAGTATCAAATTTGCTACAACAATACTAGATGTCCGTGAGCTTCCTGAAGTTGATTGTTGTCTTGTAGAAGGAGCAGTTCGAACAGAGGAAGACATTGAGAAGCTCAAAGATGCCAGAAACAAATCCACCCTTCTTGTTGCTATTGGATCCTGTTCAACGTATGGAGGTATTCAAGCTCTAGGAAATTTGAATACATCTACTAAATTACTGCAGAAAGTTTCTGGAACTGCAGAGAATCCCTTTACTGAAGCTCCTCCACTTCTTCCCCGATTGGTATCTATTGATAGTTTTGTGGAGGTTGATTATTACATTCCCGGATGTCCCCCCTCAGAATCTGTTTTGCTGCAAGCGCTTCCTCTTGTGCTTTCTGGAAAAGAGATTCAGATGACTGACAAGCATCGATTACCTGTCTGTTCTGAATGCGGAAGGACAATTGAGCACCGAGCACTCACTAATCTTGAGAGTTCTGCAATACCTGACATGGAAATCTGTCTTCTGTCGCAAGGGTACATCTGCCTTGGATCCGTTACGAGAGGCGGATGTAGTGCACAATGCCCTGACACAAATATGCCTTGCAGTGGATGCCGAGGACCTACTGACCGAGTACTCATGCTGCCAACTCATACTGTGGTTCGTGATTTTGTTTCTAGAGTTTCCCACTTCTCAGGACGCTCTACAGAGGATGTCCTAAAGGACATTGAAGCAATTCCATGGAGATTCTTCCCATTTACTTTTGCAAGTGAAGCCATGAAAAGAAAACCCTACTCGCAAGTAGTTCAACTACAGGCTCCGCTCCGAAAGGAGGATATCAAATAATGACTGAAATCCGTATTGAACCTGTGACAAGAATTGAATCACATGGCAAATTGAATATCGAATACAATAATGATGGCTCAGTGGATAAAGCCTATTTCATCACTCCAGTACTCAGAGGATTTGAAGCATTTCTATCTGGCTCGCCTGTGGAAAGAATTCCATGGCTTGCAAGTCGGATATGTGGTGTGTGCCCAGTGTCTCATTCCGTTGGCTCTGCACGCGCCATCGAAAAAGCTCTTGGGATACAAATACCTGCTACTGCCGAGGTGCTTCGGGAAACGTTGGTTCTCTCTCAGCTCATTGATTCTCATGCACTCTCATTCATTGTGCTGTCTCTACCTGACCTTGTTCCGCGTACAGATTTTCACAGTATCGTGGATATCAAGACTGAATTTCCAGAGCTATTTGAGAAGGGTCTTCGTCTACATTCGCTTGGCAGACTACTAACCTCCACTCTCGGGGGAAGAAATGTACATCCCGTCAATGTGCGACTTGGAGGTATGGCAAAAAATCCCCTGATAGAGGGCAAGATTGACTTTGATTCTACAATTGACGAGGCTTTGTCATTGGCTTTGGAGTTCCTAGGCTATTTGAAAAACTGGTTTGAGGAACAGTCTGATATTGTTGGAAATCTTGG
>CAYMLT010000171.1:0-7193 GCA_964391265.1 uncultured archaeon | reverse complement strand
AAATATCTTGAACCCACACAGAGATTCCATATCTTCCCATATCCAAATTGGTGGCATTTCTAATCACTCCAAGATCATCAATTGCAAAATTAGATGTATCATTGATCCACCACATATCTACGCCAGCAAGAGATGCTGCTGATAGACTGTAAGCAAACGGCTGAGAATATTCTGCATATCTGTTTGATGGGTTTAAAATCCAAATAGGTGCTTCAATTTGAACAAACACTGTGATTTCGGCAGTAGCGATTTGTCCTTGTGTGTCATTTGCATTTATTTCTAACCCAAAGATGCCAACATCAAGAGTGTGTAGTGATGTAATTATTCCCTGTTGCGTCGTGTTGAAATTGACCGTATCGTTGACCCACCACATGTCAACTCCTGAAAGGTCCCATGCGCTGATATTGTAATCAAGTTCCTCGCCATATTCTAAATACACATCATCTGGATTGTTCACCCATGTGGGTGCTGTTGTATCTACAACTATAACGTTGAAAGTATCGATTGCAGCATTTCCAAGGATATCCGTGACTTCCAGCTGTATACCATACACTCCGATTTCCAGTTCTGTCGCATTGGTTATCACGCCAGAATTCACCGCGAATCTTATTGAATCGTTTAACCACCATGTATCCACTCCAGCTGTGTCAGTCGCATTAAGTTTGTATGTAAATGAATCGCCGAATTCAGAGATTTGATCAGTTGGGACTTCTGCATATTCTGGAGCCATGGTGGGTTCTACTACGATCTGCAGAGAAATATTCAGAAACTCTCCGGTTGTATCATTTACCCAAACTATCAAATCATATACTCCAATCGAAGTCACACTTTTGTTAATAAGTCCAAAATTCCCGCTTCTAGCGACCAAATCGAAGGATGAGTAATCATCTAGTGTGTAGTTGTCTAGTGAAACAGTTGGAGAAATTAAAATCGTGAAATTGTAATCGATCCCTTGTTCGAATTCAATCGTTTGATTCTCTGGTATTTCGACCCACTGAACTGGTTGTACTCTCACTAACCATACATCGTTGCTACCAGCGCCAATGCTATTGGAAGCTCCAACAAATGAATATCCTCCATCGCTGCATTCAATTATGGAAGAACCAAAATCGTCACCTACTCCACCATAGGTATGATACCATTCTAATACTCCGGCGTTGCTAAAACGGACAATTATTGCGTCCACTCCATCAACACTGAAACTTGTTGTTTTGCCTACCACAATGAAATCACCATTCATTGTTTCAATAATTGCAACACCATAATCATTAGATGAACCTCCATGAGAACTAGAGGCTGATATCGACATTGTACTCTCAGTGATGGATGCCCAGTATACATCCATGTTTCCAGATGCTTCTATTATGCCTGTAACTATCAAAGACGTACCGTTTTGGACAACATCCCAAAACTCGGTTTGCACGGCTCCCGCAAAGGTTGTCATTGTAGGAGAGTTTCCATCCGCATCAGTGCTGAATACCATTCCTCTTCTGGTAGATGCCGCAGTGCCGGATGCATTGTAACCTACAGCATAGATGTCTCCGGTGATATATTCAACTACCGAGAGACCTTCTTGAGATCTTGACACAATAGAGGTTTGCTCCCATTCAAGATGTCCAGCTGTGTCTAGCTTGAAGAGAATAACGTCTTTTCCTGTTGAAACCACAGTGATGTATCCTGTAACCACAACGCCTCCATCACTTGTTTTGCATAGTGCAGTTGCATTGTCAGTGTAACCTCCGCCTAAATCGAATTCCCATTCAAGTGTCCCAACAGAATCCGTGCGAAAAACCCATGCTTGATACGCATGTGTCACGTTCACATATGTGACACCAGCCAGTACAAAATGGCCATCTTCACATTCAATAACTGCATGGACCCTATCATCTAAACCTCCCCCATACGTATGGTTCCACAGGAGATTCCCGAATCGGTCGCATCGAGCTAGCCATGCGTCATTATTACCTGCACCGTAGCTGTTGCCAAATCCTGCAATCGCGAGGTCTCCATTCTCACAACGTGTGATTGATTGCGCCCTATCATTTCCTGCTGCGCCAAAGGTTCTCTGCCATAGAGGATCCCATGCATGACTGGCAGGTGTGTATGTGACTGATACTGTGATAGTATGAGTAAGAATATTACCGAGTGTATCATTGACATATATTTGGAGAATGTGCTCTCCCACAGAAAGAACGATGCTATTCGTAATGACTCCATTCGAATCTATGTTGAATTGATCATCATCAATCCACCATTCATCTATGTATGTGGCAGTCGCTTCTAAATCATAATAAAACGCCACACCATATTCGATCTCCTTGTCTGCTGGCTCCTCTAGCCAGACAGGAGGATCTGCAACTCTCATCAGGAATGCATCGCTATCGGTTCCACTCCAGCTCCTTGAGCCTCCTGCTATAATGAAGCCGCCATCTTGACATTTTGCAATAGAATTTCCGTTGTCATCGCCGCTTCCACCATATTCGTTGCTCCAAAGTATATTGCCTGTATCATCCGTTCGAATTAGCCAAACATCTTCGTTTCCACTTCCATAGCTTTCAGTGGTTCCCACGATTGCGAATCCCACATCGCATTCGACAATGCTGTTTCCAACATCATCCAACACTCCCCCATAAAACTGGTGCCACTTCAGGTGGCCCGTGCCATTCAATCTAACTAACCATACATCTTGGTCAGAGTTTCCGTAGCTTCTTGTTGTTCCAACAATTGCGAATCCCCCATCGACGCATTGGATTATTTTCTCCCCCCAATCATCAAAAGCCAGTCCATAGACACGATTCCAAATCTCTGTACCCGTATTGTCAATGCGAATTACCCAGAGGTCCTTATCTGGTCCTCCATACGACTGTGTGTAACCCGCCAATACAAAATCACCATTACTGCACTCAACAATTGAGAATGCTTCGTCTCCGCCTGCAGCCCCAAAATCTGCTCTCCAATTTTCATACCCGGTATCATAGGTTCTCAGGACATACACATTGGGTGGGGCACCAAGACTAAACTGATAACTGCCAGCAATCGCAAATCCTCCACTGCTGCATGAGATTATTTGACTTGGCTTCTGAATGTAATCTTCAGAATAGATTCTGGTCCATACACTTGAACCGTTAATATCAAGCCTTTTTAGTGAGATATCTTCTTCATTGTCGATATAGTACCCTGCAGCAACAACATCATCTCCAGATGTTGCTTGAGCAATTGATAGAGCGGATTCAGAATCAGCAGATCCTCGACTATTAGTCCAATCTTGCCCTTCGTTTCCCCCTCCACCATTGTCATCAGTTTTTATTGTAAACCAATCCAACCCTCCACTGGTCATCTGACTACCTGTTGCTACAAAGTCGCCATTGCCGAGTTGGATAACGGATTCGAATTGGCTATCACCTTCGGATGGTCCATTGTACGTATAAGTCCAGATGGGCTCCAATGTTGTGGAACTGGGATGATCGGATGTACGAATTAGTGAATCTTCATTTGCTGTCTTTACTGTTGTATTTGATATCGATTTAATTGGGATTAGACATACCATTGTCAGTATTATGATGAAACATAAAGTGCATATCTCAGACTTCAATGCATGTCTATTCATTTTGAGACCCCTCCTACCTTCTTTCCAAATCTTCTATTTGGATTGAAGATATAGATTACAAGTATGGCCAGTAATACGGTAACTCCCCAAACACCTGCCCCCACTGCTAATATCATGATGTCGTGACCAAAAGCATGTACAGTGATGGCAACGGCAGCATGGTTCCCCCAAGCATCATATGCAGTGATTCCAAGATTGTAGACCCCAGCAGGTAGAGTTATCAATCCGACGAGAACACCTTGATCATTCACGATGAAATACTCAGTATCATTGACTTCCCATCTATCTATTCCTGAGATATCGAATGTCGATAGTGCAAAGGTAATCACATCTGGTGCTGTTATGTACAAATCCGTTGGAACATTGGACCATATAGGTGCTGTAGTATCTCTTACTTCAATTGTGAGAACTCCAACCAATAAATGCCCTATCAAGTCGCTAACACTTACATGAAGAGTGTATGTGCCAACTGAGAGAGATGTTGCATTTGAAATAACACCGATGTCATTTATGGAGAATAGGCTTGATTCTTGTACTAGCCATCCAGTGATTCCAGAATAGTCATGGGCATCTAGTGGTATTCTGACAATGTGCCCCAACTCAAATGTGTAATTAGTAGTAGTCGATACCCACGTTGGATCCAGTGTATCCTGAATTGTGATGCTGAAACCTGCAGATACGGAGTTACCACTGGAGTCATATGCTGCAACAGTCAAAGTATATGCAACCTGATCCAACGTACCGATACTGAAAAGACGACCTATGCTAGTGATATCAAAATTATCAGTATCGCTAACTGTCCAATAGGCAATAGCAGCATTGTCCGATACCTCAAGTTGCATTTCCAATGGTTCGCCAAGTTCAAGAATCTGGTTTGTTGGCCAGACGACCCACTCCGGTGGAGTTGTGTCTTCCACAGTGATTTCAACAAATCCAATCAACACATTTCCTATAGTGTCATTTACACTCACTTCAAGTTGGTAAGTGCCAATTTCAAGAATAGTTGCATTTGATAAGATACCCGCACTATCTATTTGAAATCGAGAGTCACTCACAGTCCAAATATCAAGACCTGAGAAATCAGTTGCATCAATATCGTATAAGAGTACAAAACCATATTCAATTGTTTGATCTACTAATGGTGTAGACCATGTCGGCGAACGAGTGTCTTCTGGTGTTACCGTGAATTCAACATCGTTTTCATTTCCCTCTGCATCTCTAACATATACATGAACTGGAAGATTGACGTATGCTGGTAGAGTATCATTGTTTTGAATTTGACCAGTCGCACTATTAATCTCAAAGTATGGCGATGATACTAACCAGTAATAAAGAGGAATTGACAGATCGGTTGCATTCACATCATAGAGAAATGTGTCTCCAATCTCTACAACTTGGTCGACAGGTTCTTCAATCCACGTTGGCGCTATTGTGTCCACTACATGTAATGTGAACATTCCTGTAAGTGTATGGAAATACAGATTTCTAATAGTAACATTGAAACCGTGGCTTCCAACAGGAATCCAATCATCATTGGTAATAACACCAGAATCACTTATGCTGAACCTCGAGTCATTTAGATACCAACCCTCTAGTCCCCCGTTAACAGAAGCAAAGAGAGTTATTACAATGTTGTCCCCGTATTGACGAATAGTATCCTTAGGCTCTACCCTCCAATAGATTGGTGGGTGGTCCGGAGGCAACATGAATGGCAGCGGATCTGAATTTCCTTGACTCTGTACTATGATATGTGGCGTGTCTCCAATTTCATCTCGTGGATTCACATCTTCACCAAGATAGTCAGACCAGAAATTCTGAGTGAAATTATTGTTTAGGGTTGGATCGTCATCCTGTGCATTGATGTAATTTGAGTCAAAGCTATTCCAGAATATTTCATTGTTGCGGCTCGTAGAGCTGAGGAACACACCGGTGTGCGAATTTGATTCAATAGTGGTATTGGAAATCTCAATATTTGATGACTGAACCAGAGATATTCCCTTCCAATTATTCGTTACGTTGCTTTTTGTAATGGTGATGTTGTAAGCTTCGTACATCTCTATTCCAATTTGCTCATTAGAAATGACTCTTACATCAATCATTGTGCAATTGCTTACATCAAATAGGAGAAGGGCTGAAACGTCTGTCACACCCATAAGTGTGCAATTCCTAATTTCGAAAGGGTGTTGTGTATTGGAAATAGATATGGCATGTTCTGCTGGTCCTGAAGCATCTATAATCCTGTCACTAATTACATATGTACTACCTGTTTGGAGTCCTAAATCAGTATCATTATTTATTGTGATTGGGTCATCTGATGCGAGGAAGTTAGATTGATCATTCAAATCGAGACGAGTGTCCGTTCTAGTATCATTGGTATAGATATTGCTTGTCAATTTAGAATCAGACAGACTGAGAAGAAAACACAGTCCAATGACTGCAATGAAGAACAGCATTGCATGTGGTTTGTTTCTTGTCGAAATACAATTGGAAATCCTTTGTGACACAGGTACCATCTCCCTAGTTCACAACATACCAGAGCTCTCCCTCTCTGGTTTGACCACCTAACACAACTGAAGGCGGTTATACTCCTCAATACTTTCTTATTAAACCTAGGACTGTGAAGGAAATGCCCTAGAACACCGATTACGATGCATCTAGCGCTATCTCAATAGATTCTCATTTCCGAATTTGCTCATCAATTCTTTCTTTTCGCTTTTTTTAACAACACAAAACTGGCAATCAATAATATTGGAACCCCGAGTATCACTACCGATTCAAGAATAGCTAATCCGCTTTCCGTGATCGAATCTAATGGATTGATGGTAAAGGTTCCATTCATGGAGACTTCTTTGATTAGTCCCTCGTTGCATTCTGCAACAATCTTGATTCTGTAATTTGAACCAGGAGGTAACTCCGTAACTTCCCACACATACACTGTATCCCTAATATCCTCTGCAATAAAATTCCAAGAGGCTTCATTATCTGACGAGTAATACAATGAAAAAGAAATTTCGTGCTGTAGAGAACACCCCTCTGTGAACCAATCTATTTCAACTTCATCCCCGAATACCTCTCCCACTTCGGGATGGAGTATTCCAATTTCCCCAATTGAATGTACCAAAATCTGATGAGAAGAATAATCGCTATTCGAACTGTGATTACCTGAACAGGTTGCCGTGACTCTCATAGTTACATTCGTTCTATCAGGAAATGAGGTCAGATTCCAGAGGAAATGGGTTGTGGATAAACCTGATGCAATTTGAGTCCAGCTAATCATATCTTTTGAATACTCAAGTGCGTACTGTATTGTATGCCCCCAGGTATCGCCAGAGGGATTCCAAGTTACATTGATGTCTGTGTGAAGATTGAACGTCGCATTATCAGGATTGCGTATCATTGGTGCACTGAGAATATGGAATCTTGGTTCTGGATAGGGTTTTGTAACGGGATGATAATCAAATTTGGCATTCGAATTTGAGATGTATCGTTCAGTGTCAACGATCATATCACCATCAGCATCTGGAACTACCCAATCCGACCAATAATTTAGGTCATAATAGTTTGTACCACCAAATTCTTCGACATG
>CAYMLT010000170.1:0-7274 GCA_964391265.1 uncultured archaeon | reverse complement strand
TGCAAGATATCTAGGTCTCTTAGAACTAGATTAGATTTGGTTAGGATCATAACAGGCATTCCAAAATCCTGCAACACCTGTAAATTCTGTCGAGTGATTTCATACTTTGCTTCAGCCTGCTGATATCCATCGGACACACCTCCACAGACACCAATAACCTGACGTCGAGGAGTTTTCCATGCTAGACGTTTGGCGTCTTCATCATCCAAAAATGTCCAGAGAGTTTCAGTCTCAAGTTTTGACTTAGAAGTGTAGCCTTCCTTTTCTAACTCTTTCCTCAGCACTAGTGGAGCGTTTTCTTTAATTCTGATGTGTGTTTGAAAATTGTCTACATGATAGTATTCGGATAACCCATCACAATACGAACAGATGAACTCGCAGCCGCGATATGAGTTGAGTGACCTATTGATATGGAACCAACTATCTCCTTGGTGCTTCTTGGATAGCAGGGACTTTGCTTTCACAGTTTCATAAATCAATTCTATCTTCTCTCTAGTATTCAACTATTGAAGGAAGCTCTCTTGCATCTTCAATGCAGTTGGCTGCTTCTTTTGGTAGAGGGGCAATCCCCTCAAAACCTGATTTCTCTATAAATCCGAGGAGCATTTCTCTGAAATCCTTTGGTTCTCACTTTGCAGTCTACAAATCCATTTGAAGCACGAATTCTACTCCACCCTCCAAGTATGTGGGGCAGATTCTCTGAAACAATCCTTCGTCTGATGCCTTTTGCAGAGCTTCTTGATTCTTCATATCGACTTGCGTCAGTTCTGCACACATGGTTGTTTCGAATTTGCTTCGAAATGCATTCAGAAATCGTTTTGTTTCAATGTATGCTCGCTCTTTCACTTTTATAGGATCGGACTCTTTTTGTCCCAACAGCATTCCTATTGCCATAATTGCTCCACTTACGACTCCGCATGTATTGCCTTCGAGACCTATCCCACCACCAAAACCGGCAGCAATATTCAATGCTTCATCAAAGAATAGCCCCTTCTCTTCAAGAATCGCTCTAAAAACGGATTGTGCGCAGTTAAAGTCCGATTTGAAATATTCTTTTGCATTTCCAATAGCTTTGTCTGTCATGCAATGCCACACCATTCGAACCCCAATTAGATACTGGTAATAATCCTGCTGATTCCTCTAATAACTGATAATCTTCCCAAAACGAGCCTCATTCTTAGAGTTTTTAACTGGGATTGAAAACCGAGCAAGAGGGGTAGAAACCTTGCTTGCAAACAGAACAAACGATGTTCCAGTCAGTGGGATTAGAAAAGTGTTCAACAAGATTGTTGGACGCTCAGATATCCTAGATTTAACGGTGGGTCTCCCTGATTTTGACACTCCCCAATACATCAAAGAAGCTGCCATACGCGCAATTGATGAGGGATATACTCGCTATACGCACAATGCAGGTTATATTGAAACACGTGAGGCAATGGCTGTTAAACTCAAACGAGATAACAATATTGATGCCAATCCGGAAACAGAAATAATGATGACAGTTGGCGGGATGGGGGCACTGCTTCTAACAAACTTGGTTCTTGTAAATCCTGGAGATGATGTAATCTACCCTGATCCTGGTTTTGTAAGCCACTATTCGCACATCAAATTAGCCGGTGGAAATCCTATTCCTATACAACTAAAGAAAGAGAATGACTTTGGAATCCTTGCAGAGGACGTCGAAGAGTGTATAACCGATAAAACAAAGCTTATGGTTTTGAATTCACCCAATAACCCCACCGGAGGAGTAACCACAAATAATGAGCTCAAGAAAATTGCTGCTCTCGCAATAAAACACGATTTTGTTATTCTCGCTGATGAAGCTTATGAGCAATTCACGTATGGAAGCCAAAAGCCATTATTCATTGGATCTCTTTCAGAAATGAAGGATAGAGTCGTATCACTTTTTTCCTTATCAAAGACCTATGCGATGACAGGATGGAGAATCGGAGCCGCAACAGGTCCTGCGGAAATCATATCCTCTATGACACGCCTTCAGGAACATGTATTGGCGATGCCAACATCAATCTCGCAAAAAGCCGCAGAAGCTGCAGTCTTGGGTGATCAAAAATCTGTTAGGGAGATGCTGGATGTATTCAGAAAAAGGCGCGACATCATCACGAAGGGTCTGAATCAAATCGAAGGTGTCGATGCTCCAGAACCTGGTGGTGCATTCTATGTATTTCCAGATATATCAAAATTCGGACTCACATCTGAACAATTCGCTGAAAGAGTGCTAGAGAATGCAAAGGTTGCAACTATTCATGGTTCTGCTTTCGGGAAACATGGAGAAGGATTTCTCAGGATGTGCTATGCAGTATCAACTGACAGAATAGAACAGGCGTTGCAGATTCTAGATCAATACCTACCTACGATATTACCAAAGTAAAGGTTCTATTATGAAGATGGAGGAAGAAGCTTCTCCAGAATCATGTCATAATCGTTGTATGTTCTTAATCCGGGCAACTTCCCAACGGGTTTCCCGTTTTGAAAGGCAATCACCATTGGAACTGATTGAACGCCAAATTGCGCTGTAGTTCGAGGATTTTTGTCGATATCGATTTTTCCGAAAAAGACCTTGCCTTGAAATTCCTTTGCCAACTCGTTAAAGATTGGAGCCAACATTTTGCATGGACTGCACCACTCACCGTAGAAATCAATTAATGCAGTCTTCGTCTGTTGAACAGTGGGCCAAAACGACGCCTCAGTAAGCAGATTGACGAATCCATTAGCCATTGGCTCATTTACCTTTGGTGCCTGTGCCTGAGCCATCAATGCTTCCATTTTCCGACGACGAATCTCAGCAAGTTCTTCATCCAATTCTTTGGCTGCCTCCAAGAAGTGTGCAAACTAACTGCACAACCTATATGAACTCTTCGATAGTGTACCGATGTTATTGCTTCATAGGTCGATTTAATACACAATTCATGTGGGTCGGACTTCGAAGTGGATCCAGATTATGTCAGATACCAACACGAAATATTATGGACTTCTTATAATAGCCACATTCACATGGGGAGCATCTTGGGTTTCTGCAAAAATACTGGTAAATATCTCGCCACCTCTGACAATCGGATTCTTCAGATTTCTTATAGCTAGTATTCTGTTCATTATTCTGCTCGCTTATAGAAAAGTATCATTTCGTGCACTTTTTTCCAGGGCAAACATGAAATGGCTCATCCCACTTGGACTGACGGGGATTTTTAGCTATGGGGTGCTTTTCTTGGTAGGCATGACTTTTACAACAGCGGCGCAAGGATCTATCATTGCAGGTTTCAATCCAGTAACGATTAGTATCTTTGCACTTCTAATCCACAAGGAGAAACTCACACCCAAATGGAAATACAGTGGTTTTGCGATTAGTTTCATTGGAGTGGTTTTTGTTGTAGGTGTACAGGCATTGATTGATTTCCATCCAGACTATCTTCTTGGAAACCTAATCATCCTCGGAGCTATGTGCGTCTGGGGACTTTATTCATCAATTGCAAAAAGTGCAATGAAAGCGATGACGCCATTAGAAGCGACTGGAGGTAGCGTAATAGTTGGAATGTTCCTTTTCGGTGCTGGGGCTTTATTCGAACAGCCTTGGGCACTTACTACATTTGGCGACATAGACTTCTGGGTTAATGTCAGTTTCCTAGGGGTCTTTACTACGGTTGTTGGATTCCTATTCTTTTTCATGGGCATTGAGAAACTCGGAGCGACAAGAACAGGGGGTTTCATCAATTTCGTTCCTGTTTTTGGTACAGTATTATCAGTTCTGATACTTCATGAAGCCATTTACTGGACTTTTTTGTTGGGCCTTCTTCTAATCATTACAGGAGTATCTATCATGAATTACTCGCGAAACCGAAAAAATGACAAGGATGGTGAGCCACTTACAGAAAGATTGCGTAAAGGGTAAAAGGACCAAAGAGTCAAGGCATATTGATTGAGATCCGCATAGATGATTCGGGTGAAGATGATTGACTGAAAAAAATCCAATGGATACAATTTATGACAGACCAAGAGGCTTGCGATTTATTGGCCTTACGCAGATGCTTTTCGGCATTTTAGGACTTCTCGCCGCAATTGGGCTTTTCGTTGCAACGCTTCTGGGAGAGCCTCTACTCACCGAAAGTGGCTTCCTTTATGCGCTCTTGGTGTTTGTTGGCATAGCGCTTCCCGGATTGGTAATTGGAAATTATGTGGATGATCTAAGACGTAATGCCGTAGTGGCTCAGATATTCTACAGCTTGATTGCAGTCATTATTACAGGCTTTTTCCTATTGATTTACGGAATTGGTTATCATTGGACCTTCCCATGGTTTGAAACAGACTTTGATGTGCAAATTGGGAATCTTGCATTATCTATTCTTGGAATTCAATTGATGTTTGCAGCCTACCTCGTGGCAAGATGGAAAGATGTAGCTCCCCCCGCAGGCACTAGGATAGAACGCCAAAAGGCGCGAGCTAGACTCATTGAAAAAGGCGAACTCCCGTCACCCCTATCACATCGCCTCCTTGCTCCAGATGGCAGAACCGAATTAAGTGGACATGAAGGAAGAAGAATATTAGAAGTAAGGAAAGTGACTACAACTGAAGGTATGGCAATACTCTGTTCGAATTGTGGAGGTGCCACTCCTTTAACAAAAGTTGAAGATGACAATACGCTACATTGCGATTTTTGCGGAGTACACCTAGCTGTCAGTGGAGTGTTTGTACCTTGTGAAAATCATCCCGAATATCTTGCCGCTACAAGCTGTGCAGTTTGTGGAGACTATTTCTGCAGACGATGTCTTACCGCACAAGAACCTCCGGTTGATAAACGGTGGGAGGGTTCAACTGTATTTCTTTGTCAGAAATGCTTTGAAGGAAGATATCGCCCCGCGGTCACTACATCTTCACTTGTGATACCAATCGACGAGTTATTCGGAGAGGCAGGCAGTAGATTTTCAAAGATTGGCGAGTTCTATGGAAAATTTCTGAGAGCATATGGAGGCATCATGAAATGGGTCCTTCATTTCTCATTGCGTCTACTGGCGAGTATGGGCAAGTCAGGAGGAGGAAGAGGCGGTGGTGGAAGGGGAGGCGACGATGCAGGTGCAGCAATTCTCATCATTGTCATCATTATTATAGCAATACCCATTGCAGTAGGAATACTAATGCTCCTGGCAGGTATAGTAATCATTCCAATATTATTCTATATTGGTCTTGTTGGGGTAACAATCCAAGCTGTAAAAATAATACGTAGAACAGACTTTGTTTCTCTTCAAGAAGCTAGAGAGCAGGGGATTGTTCTTGGTCGTCCAGTCACCAAGAAGGAATCGATTCTTAGAGAGAACACCAGAGCATGGGATTCTTCATCAAGAGCCAGAGGTGTGCAGCGGCACAAGGTGAAAGATGCGGAAGCCTTCTTTGGGGAGTGATATCGTGAGCGGCGAAAGAATCCTATGCCCGGTCTGTGGAGGAGAGGTTGAATTCCACACTAAAGATAGTGTAACAAGATGTACCTACTGTGCGAGCCCAATTCTTGGAAGCGACCAAAGCAAGAATTGTGTGCATCACAAGGATACGTTAGCAAAAGCTGTCTGCAATGTTTGTGGGGACTTGATTTGCGAGAAATGCATGGAAAAACGAGTTGGCAATTACGGAGGCAAGCTGTTTACGATTGTAAATTGCACGAAGAAATCTTGTATATCCGAAAGCAGTTGGGCGAAGCCTCTCGATCCTGAATTTCAACGGCTTACGAATATGGACTGGGCTGATAGCACGGATAACAGCATTCTACGTGTGACTGGACTGGGAGCTATAATGATGATGCTCTTTGAGTTGTTTTTTATAGTATCCATGGTCTACATCCAATACCTCACTCCATGGGGCTTAGCAGACCCTCCACACATCAAATACTGGTTCTTCATTGGAGACAATGTCATAGTTCTCAATATAGTTGGGAATTTTCTATCTGCAATGATTTTACAAACGGCACTACAGGTCTTCGTTCACGAAAGGCAGCTCGGTTCAGGAGTAATGTTATTCTTCCTGCTCATACTTGAGATACTTCTACTGGTGTATCGAGGGCTCGTTTTTGGTTTGCTCAGTTTTCCCAATCCGTGGTACCTTACATTCCTTGTAGGTGCATTCATCTTCGCCACACTGCTCATATTCGTAGGCGCGATGATGGCAATGCGAATTGGATGGAAGAAACGGAAGCAATTTGAAGAAGCACGAGTGATGCTTGGGCTAAGGAAGAAGTAGAAACCTCAATTCACATCGAAGAGGTCGATAAACCTGAACCTCTCTACATCGACCAATCCCATATCCGTAATCTTCAGCTTTGGAATTACAGGCAGGGAGAGGAAAGCCATAGCCATGAAAGGTTCATCTAATTCGCTTCCAATTTTCTTAGCGGCTTCTTTAAGTTCGATCAGTTTCTCGCTTACATGTTCAATGGATTTGTCGGACATCAGGCCCGCAATTGGCAAGGGAAGTGAGGAGAGTACTTTGCCATCCTTGACAACTGCAATGCCACCCTGCATTCTTACAATCTGAACCGCGGCTGCAATGAGATCATCATCATTAGTTGTGACCGCCACGATATTATGGCTGTCATGAGCAATAGAAGAAACCATTGCACCTTCTTTGATTCCCAGACCCTTAACAAAGCCAACACTATTTGGTGGATTTGCATTATGGCGTTCGATAATTGCTATCTTTGCTAGGTCGCGGTCAACGTCAGGAACTACCAAGCCATCTACAACTTTCGGCTCCTCAATAAGACGGTCAGTAATGATTTGATGGGGTATGACCCCAATTACATTCATCTGATCACCTCGAGGCTTGACTTGGAAATCCTCAGGTTCAAGGTACTGGATGTTGACTGACCTGCGTAAACGCGGCTGTTCCTGAACTCCGAATTCGCTAACAAGTTTTCCATCCTTAGCAACGAGTGTACCTTGCTTGAAGACCATCTCAACTCCAATTTTTTCTATTGAATCTAGGACTACTAGGTCCGCATTATATCCAGGCGCAACTGCACCAGTGTACTGAAGTCCGTAATGATTAGCTGTTGAAAGCGTCGCAACTTTGATTGCAACTAGAGGATCTAAACCATATGATATCGCTTCACGGACCATGCTATCGATATGGCCCTTAGTAATTAGATCCAACGAATTGCGGTCGTCTGTGACAAAACTGCAAAAGATGGCAGTATCTGGAGTTATGACACCTACAAGCTCTTTCAGATTCTTTGCCGTTGATCCTTCGCGGATGTGAATGTGCAAACCTACCCCGAG
>CAYMLT010000169.1:6292-7289 GCA_964391265.1 uncultured archaeon | reverse complement strand
GAGCAACCAATGGGTACACTCTATTCACTCATCACGAATAATGCCGCATATCCAACCGGCTAACTACCATAAGTCGCGCGAGTGAGCGTCTTTTTATGAATTGACGCCTACTTGTGCTTGCTTTTCTAAGACGAGGTGAGCAAGATTAGCGATGAAGAGCAAAGGGAGCTGGTAAATAGGCTTCTCAAAGGCAGAACGATGAGTGTCTATGCCTTTCTACTCACACACGACAAGCTTGGTGTAAGAGATATCCAGAGGTCCCTTGGATTCTCGAGTCCTAGTCTTGCGCTTCATCATCTCATAAAACTTGTCGAAATGCAATTAGTCGAGAAAGATGCACATGGTGAATATTCTGTTGTTCAGTTGGTGAAAGTAGGTTCATTGTCTCTTTTTGTGAGAATCGGTAAGAGATTGCTTCCCCGTTTTTTCTTTCTTGTTACTCTGTTTTCAGCAATGCTTCTTGTTTATATTCTATTCTTCATCAGCTGGCCACCTACGGGCGCGGATGTAATGTTCCTGGCTCTCTGCATAATATCCATAGCAGTTGTCGTACATGAGAGCAGACGTGTATGGCTTTTAAGCCCATTTTGAATACTCTTGGCTATTATCGGCGTTCCCGAGTGACAGGTCTAAATAGGTGGAACCGCTATATCACAATTGAGCGATTGTTCAGTCAATTCAAGGAGTCAAAAGGATGCCCCAGCAACGGTTGGAACCAAAAGCAAAGAGCACTCGTACAGATGGTGATACCATGTGCTCTAGATGTATGGGGCATCGTTCATTATGCGGAGTAAGACCTTGTCCACTATTGATGCGTGCAAAAGCTTTGGTGAATATTGATAGTGCCGTACCAGGTCACAATCTTGAGGGATCATCGCCCCCTGCAGTATTTGTTGGAAACCAAGGCTACCCGAAAGTACTGGCTGGTCCACTTCTCCCACCATTTCGAGGTGAAGAAACCGCGCTGATGGAGCGGCCGGACCTCTGGCTAAATAAA
>CAYMLT010000169.1:0-6282 GCA_964391265.1 uncultured archaeon | reverse complement strand
CTCTCGACCAAATTCTCTCGATTCGTTTTAGTCTTATACGTACAAAGAAACGCATTGCAGTAGATGAAGCTGTGGAACCATCTCGAAGCTTGGCAGAAACACAGACGATGACTCTCTCTGATGTCCCCCTAGATTCGGAAGCAGCTCTCCTCAAACGCCCATCTTTCACAACTGTATTCACGGGAAGAACATTACCTATCGGACCATCAGCTCCATTTGATGAGTTCAAACTTAATGATAATCCAAAGGTTCCGAAAGCTGTTGATAAGGCCACATCAGACATTGATATGAAGGCTACACACGGTGTCATGGAAATGTTTGAAGATGGAATTAGACAAGAACATATGACTAGATTGCTTTCCATCGGCCTTCTAGGTATTAAGAAGAAACGACGTCTGGTTCCAACTCAATGGAGCATTACCGCAGTAGATGATATAATTGGCAGACAGCTTCACAAAGAGGTTCTTAATCTTCCATGGATGAATGATTATCATGTATTCGTTGACTCTGCTCTAGGTAATACAGTGGTTCTTTTGTTTCTACCAAGTGTTTGGCAGTTCGAAGCTCTTGAGTGTTGGCTTGGGAGCCTGAATCCTCCGGTGTTCTCAGATTCAGAATGGTATAAGGGAAGAAAGGACTATGCCAAATCTGTTGTCGGAGCTTATTATGCTACTAAGCTTCCGGTTTTGGAATTTCTTGTTAACGATATTAGAAGGCAAGCTGGTGTCATTGTGTTCATGGAGATTGATCCCACCCAATGGGTTCCACTAGGCGTCTGGAGGTTCCGTGAAATAGCAAAGCGTGCCCTTGCAAAAAATGGCAGAAAATTTACGACACTGAGCGAGGCTTTATCTGAGGTTGGCAGATTTCTTCGAAATCCTATTGGTAATTACATGAATGCAAGTGATTTATACAAGCAATACACGACGCAATCTTTACTCACTGATTTCTTTAGCTAAGAATGAATTTAAGAGAGACATTAGAGATTCATAGGACGAGTTACTTATGGCATTCTACGAGCGATTATGCAACACAGCACAGATAATTCCTTTACATCGCATTGGGAATAGAAAAAACGACCGAGAACTCGTTCGAGCCATTGTCTTCCTGAAACCATTGATGCAAGTTACTGCTGAAGGAGTGGTGTCCGCTTCATATTGTGTTGCTCTGCTCACAGTTATGTCGATTAGTCTAATGCTTCACCTATTTGGAGTTACAATTCTTGTCGCCATTTTGCTTTCGATGCTTGCATCTGTCATCGCCTATTATGTTATTGTAACCTACCCAGTATCTGTAATGAACAGCTACAAACTAGGACTCTCTGAAGAATCTGATCTGATATTTGAACAGTTTATTTTGGTCTTTCAAACCAATGGAACTATTTTTGATGCAATAGAAATGGTTGCGAATTCTAATCATCCTCTGCTTTCATTGATATTCCAGAGTTTTCTAACTGAAATTGAAAATGGGACACCACCAGAAGTGTGCCTTTCTGAATTTGCAAAGAATCAGCCTTCTGATGATCTTAGAAGATACTTGATTGCTATCATATCATCTCTAGAGCAAAACACAGATCTTCTTGATATTCTATCCGGAGAATCCTTTGAAGCCGATACATCTTTGAGGCAGATGAATCTTGAGATTGAGAGTAGACTGCTGATAGTTGCGGCTCTCGTGACGTATATTCCAATGATGTTCACTCTTGCATTCTCCTTAGGTGGTTATGCAACAAACATTGCTGTTGTCCTGATCGCACCTTTCTTCATAATCATCAACATTATCCTCCGGAATAGATTCTCGCGCTCCTTCTCTGCATATTTTGACAGACCACAACATGGCGATTTTGCTCCTCCCTCTCAATCCGAAATCATTCACGAGTATGATGAATTTCTGAATTTCATGATTCTGCTTGGTGAGCGACTAAGAATGGGTGATGTTCTAGAAGTTGCTCTTCCCGCTGTAAGGGATGATGTTGGATTTGAGGTTCAGCGGTTGATTGACCCCGCAATAAACGCGATATATGGACAACATAGCAGCATCCATGAAGCAATGTCTTTGGCTTCTGAATCCGCATTAGGGCAAAGAGTGTCGAATCTGATTGGTATGATAGTACAAATGTGTGAGATGTCCAGTAGAGATGCAGGAGAACGTATTTCTCGAATTGCAGGACGCTTGGTACAGAGGTCTGCCGTTGCAAAAGAGCGGGAATCAATTATTGCCGCACAACGCATGAAAGTCCACATTCTAAGTATGACTAGTGCCGTTGTTCTAGGTCTCTTGTCTGCTCTCGCACCTTTCCTCTACATCGGTCAATTACTCGCAGAGGGACCTTCATGGACTCCCGGGGCATCGATTGTGACAGAAATATATCCGCTTGTCCTCGCTCTCGCAACCACTACAACATCAACAGGCTATCAGAATACTAGGATGGTTGGCGGAGGTCGCGGGATATTGATTGGATTGTTTTGCCTGCTCCTTTATCTCACAGCTTTTGTATTGTCTAGTGGAATTATGGGATTTGGACTCCTCTAGGAATAGTTTATAGGAAAGGATTACTCATGCTCCACTAGTAAGCACGAGGTGTAGAAATGCTACAATTTGGTGTATTTGATTTAACCCTCGGCGAAATCATGGCGTGGTTCGCTAACGAATGGGTTGTTGGCGGGATTCTGATTATTACTGGTATTCTTGCTGCCGCTTGGCTTCTGGAGAATATCACAGATCCAATTCCACTTCTTGGTACCATTTTCGATATTCTCGTAAAATTGGGCACATTCGTCGGTTTCTTCGTGGGAATACTGGACATTCTAGTGGGATACGTTGTCTTTCAAACTCAACCCGGTGGAGCTATCGTAGCAGGTATACTGATTCTGGCTGGATTTGCTCTGGTGATGCGAGTTTTATCGAAATTCCCGCTTGCTTTTGTCTTTGCCATAGCCGCATCACTCTTTGTTACATTCACAATATATGGTCTGTTAACACCATATGCAGATCAGGCTATTGTCGGAGATTATATAGTTCAGATTACATCCCTCAAATGGATGGCTGTAATTGCTGCCATACTCTTCTTCTTCTTCTATGGATTGTTTGGTCTAATAATCAACATAGTTGCTTTGATTGGTAAAATATTCTCTGCGACACCCGTCCTTGTGATAATTGGACTTGCAGCCATAGCCGTCGGAATAATTGTTATTGCCGCGCCGGGATTGCTGAATCTAGTCATTCCTTGGCCTGCTCCATATGCTCCGTCAATACCATAGTTCGAGAGGGGCTAGTCCCCTCACAACTTCTTTTTCTTCACTTTGCTCAGCAGAGAGGCTCACGTATTTCTCTGAAGAATAGAAATTTGGCATCCATCTTTGAATAGAATTCTGCCGTTTCATCCATTTTATCCTTGGCTTGCTTAATTCCCGAAAACCATTCTGTTTTGAAAAATACTTTCTTTGATGGATGTTGGTATCCCTCGCATCGAGTGTATTCATCAGGCACTTTAAAATCAACAGGAACAAGAAGTGCAACTCGGAACGATTTCTCGTATCGTTTCATTTCTAACCAGAGCTCACAGTGTGCCAAAGTAACACCCAATTGTGCTCAAGGAATTGCAACCATTAAGGTTTGTCATTTCATCCAGATAGCACTGCAAGAAATAGTAATGCATTTATTTAGCTATATTCCCTTATTTTTCAATATCCTCTATGAATTTACATTCATATGCACTGACCTAGGAGGAAAGGAGGAACGCAGCAATGTCTGGGAAACCCAAAAGAGGCGCCAAAAGAAAAGAGGAAACAAAGAACATCATCAGTGTCACAATTAGCCAGTCAATCAAAGAAGAAATAGATAAACTTGTGGAGGATAAAGTGGCACGGTCACGGGCCCAACTAATTGAAAATGCTGTGAAGTGGTACCTTGATTTCTCAGTCAACAAATGGGGTGAGCGCGGCATCTATGTCAACGATGTACGCGTTTTGTTGGAACCAGAAACTATCTCATCAGTGTTCTTCTCGACCCTTACACCTAGTGATCAGTATGATTTGGGAAAGACAGCAGGGAAGCAGGCTCCAATTGCTGATGTTGTAAAAATAAATCATGGATGTGATCCAACTATGCCCTCTTGCAGAAATCTGGTATTCAAGTTGCTGCAAGATGCAGGATGGGGTTCGATACGAGTACAGGATGACATCATTATGCTTGGGAGTCCATTTTACCCTGCCTCATTTCTCAAGGGATATCTGGAGTCTCTTATGAAAATCAAACTTGATATTGTTGAAACCAATGTGAAGGAAAATGTGGCTCTAAGAATAGTCTGATGTTACCATCCCTTTCCAAGTTCGAGAATTTCGAACTCACTTTCGAAGAGACCAGGAATTCCATTTATCGTATTCCTGATTTGTGTTTCCTTATCCCTGACATTTTCAGCTTCAAAATAGACCTCGTATACACATCTGTTCTGCTCAAAACAGAAACCTGTAGTAAAGAGAACTTTGAGGTCATGCTGTTTGAAGAGCTGAGTCATTATCTGCATAAGAGCAGGATTGACTTTTTCAACCTCCAGTCTCACACGAGCTCCTCCCAGTTTCATCATCGGGATTAAACGGACCTCTCCAGACCGCTCAAAATAAATCACCATAGCCGCCTTCATATCAGTAAGAATAGGATTACCGAAGAAGACCTCTGGCAACGAGATTTGTTTCTCATTCTTTACGTCTGCAATCATTCCCTTAGTTAACCCTGCCAAGCGAATCGCCTCAAACCATTACTAACTTGGAATTGGCATTGTCCTATTTGTATCTATGCGTGGTATTCTATTACCCCACATGGAGTATTTCAAATCGTGTTAGAACCAGAAAAGAATGTGACAAAAGTAATATGTCGTGAACTTTCTAAACAGAGCCAGTTAATTGGAGGAATCCATCATGGCAAAAGAAGGTAAAACGTATGTGTGTGATATTTGTCAGCAAATTGTTGTCGTACAAAAATCTGGTGTTGGAACATTGGTATGTTGCAACCAACCAATGCGTGAATACACTGATGATTAGAAACGCAGAGCGTGGTTTGATGTATTCCATCCACCACTTATCAAAAGATAATACACTTGGCAATCCTTATATGGCAACACAAGAGGAAACCACGTTAACTTCTTGGGTGAACACTCTTGGTTGAACTTCCTGACCTCGTCATTAAAACACGCAGTCTGCTAACACTTCGAGCATTTGTGGCAAACGAACTATTCGAGTATGAAAATAGATACATGATGCTTCCAGAAAAGGATGTACGTGGTACAACTGTCAAGAAGGTAGTCTGGATCTACAAAGAGCCGAAAGTTGTAGGTGTTGCACTCGTTCGTGACCTTATCCGGGAGATGGAAGAACAGAATGCTCAGGAAGGCATGCTTGTCGGAGGTTCCCGTTTTACACCCGCCGCTAAGAAACATGCTCGCCAACATCGAGTCGAACTTGTAGAAGGTGGATATGCTTCATTCGACCTGTTTGGTCATGATATTGTCCCAATGCATGTGATTGCATCTCCTGAAGAAGTTCAGCTAGTTGTAGAACACTATGGCATCAAAAAGACCCAGCTACCTAGAATTGCTCGAGAGGATGCGGCTGCCCGTGTTCTCGGTGCAAAGATTGGAGATGTCGTTCGAATTGAACGTGAAAGCCCAACAGCTGGCAAAGTATACTATTACAGACTTGTTGTTGAACCCGGCCGTTAGATTATAACGACGCCCAACAAGACTGCAACCACTAGCATTACTGCACAGGCAGCATAAGGCAGGGTGAAATTATCTGTGCCTTTTGGACTTACCAATTCCACTATTGTTGCTGTGATGGACCCTGCAAGAAGCAGTATGAATATTTCCTTCCACATTACTACGCCTCCGGGTGCAAGGGTTTGGTAATTGAATATACCAAAGAACCAGAATGTGACTAGTCCCCCTATGAATGAGAAGATAAAGAGTGCTGATGTTCCTTGCAGGCTTCGCTTGGACCCAAGAATCTCGATTGTATGATTCTTACCATATTTCATCCCAACTGGTGCAGACATACCATCTCCCCACATCATCATATGAATCGCGGCTGCCGGAATGAAGTAAATTGCATTTAATCCCGCGAAAGTGAAAATCCCTGTCAGGATTGTAATCGATAACGCGTACCAAAAAGGGCCTCTAACGCTGTTATTCTCCAAATCTTCAGGCCGGGCCATTGCAGAGAAGACCTTGCTGAATCTATCAGAACCTGTGGCAAGCAGGAAAACCGTGAATAAGAGCGCAACAAAGGT
>CAYMLT010000168.1:0-7302 GCA_964391265.1 uncultured archaeon | reverse complement strand
ATGTGTCCTATAAGACACGCGCCTACTTGCCTGATTATCTTAGGAATAACAATAACAGGAGGGATGGGGAGTGACTCAAATCCGTGACAAACTATCAGAAGCAATCACTCTAAAAAATCCGAGAGTCCTTCTAGGAGAATTCATTCCTTGTGATCGAAATATACTTGAAGCAATTGCTCAGAAAGTGATGGCTTCTCGAGAGCTAGAGGGAGAATTTGTTACGACGTTGATGGACGAATTCCCTGACAAAACTATTTTCCATTCAGAGCCAGAATGCAATTCGATTCGAATCAAAAACTATGTGCCATCCGAATATATAGCATGCGAAGCATCTATTCAAGACCCTACAGATGTGAACATTGACCAAGAGGAGCTACTGGGAATATACCTCAATCACGAAGGACATGTCGTATATGGCGCAGAGATAATCCAGGTAGACGAGGCAGATGCTGGCATTGTTTCTTTAGACAAGATGGCACGTATCGTAATCGATCTGGCAACTGACACATCTCTACTTCTTGATACATTGCTAACACATCACCAACGAAGACTGGTTGATTGTGTGTTCAAAGGGTCTTCTGCAAGCAGATACAAATTTGTCGGAATTATGGCTGAATCAATAACTCCCTTCTTTGATGATCCTGAAGAATACAAGGATGATGAAATATATCAGAACGAGATTGAACAAATATTGAACAATCTAGTAATTGTCCATCGCAGCGAAAAGGATGGAACAATTTTTCTTGTTGGTGACTCGGGGATAATCGTGGTATCTCCAAATTGGAAAGATTACGAAACACTCGTTTCCTTCTTCTCATTAATCCGAAGTTCGGAGATTTTTGTTGATACTCTCTATCATAGGATGTCACTACTCTGGGATGAACTTGGCGGTGTTAGACGATTAATCGATAAGACGACAGAAGGCAATTACAGTGTAATTACTAAAGCTCAGAATATACTTGCTGAAGCCTCGGCTAATTTTACAATCATCAAGTCAGTAGGCGGCTACCTAACCCGAGGATTCAAACTCATAACAAAACGGTGGGATGACATCAATAGCTGTATCGATCAGGAACTTTGTGATATCATCAATCTCGGTGAGTCTTTTCATCGCCTATTGAAACGAATAGAAGATGTTCATATTGATATTGAAAGCCTTAGTAGTGAAGTAGAAGGTCTCCAAACTTTGTTATCCACTCAAATCGAACAACAAATGAGAAGGGTTTATTGGGCTCTTCGTGATAATACGAGGAGTACAAGCGATATGATTCGAGCAAACGAACGAACAGGTAATGTTCTCGATGTGATTCAACTTATTCTTTCGGGGACTATTGCATTTGATATCGTAGTTACGCTTACAGGCGAGTATGTTACAGACCTAGCTCTATTTCCAACAGAAAATCCATTCCTTTTCTTTGGGCTAGCAATAGTTCTATGGCTTGTAATAGTCATTGTTCTGAAACGGGGAATGGATTGGCTTGAATCAAAGGTCGAAAAATCACATATGATGAGAATGACTATCAACTCAAAGTGTGATATTGAATCCCTTGAAGCGTATCTTTCTGGTATTGAAAAAGTGTCTGTCGATGAGGAATTCTCTAACGAGAGAGAATCTGTTCGTGTGCATTATCTGCATCCAGTAGAGGATAATGCAGCAGATGTGAAAGTGACATTATCCTACGATCGAAAAAATCGATTTGTTCAGGACGTTGTTGTGGATACACAAGCTGAAAACATCGAAAAATACCGTGATGAAATAATGAAGGCGATTTCGACATATTGCATTGATGATGAATAGGCGCGTATTGATGCCCCACACAGTTGGACATTTAACAGGCTATCAAACAAAGAGGAATGTGGACAGTAATAGAGATGCGAATAGGTACTATAATTGACATCAGTCTTGTAGATGTTCCAAGAATCCCCGTTACGGTGATATTCACCGGGGGCTGCAATTTTGATTGTCCATATTGCCAGAATGCTTCATTGATTCCAAGCGATTCTGGAGAAGAGATGACTCCTGCGGAGATTATTTTACAAGTCAAGGATTTTCTTTCAGATGGATTCTGCATAACTGGTGGGGAACCCACAATCCATAGAGACCTCCCTGACCTTCTAAAGGTTTTAAGAGATGAAGTTGGCGGGCATATCAATCTTAATACTCAAGGCTCCATACCTTCTGTTTTGGAACAATCCTTACCGTACCTTGATTCTATTTGGTTGGATCTGAAGACTTCACCTACGCAATACCAGAAAGTTTCCAGAACCAAAGTCAATCCATGGCCTCGAATACATGAGAGCATTAAATTGATACTTGCCTCTGATGTCGCTCTATGGCCTAGAACAACCTATGTTGGGGATCTTATCCAACCCGGTGATATTGCAGAGATACTTGCTTTTTTGCAGTCAACAGGTTATCAAGGAGAATATCTAATTCAGAATTTCGTTGCATCTACGGGCGTCCGAGAAGAAGAAAAGACCTTGCTGAGAGAACCCGATTCCAACGAGCTTGATGAAGTGCTCTATCATGTTCCAGATGCAATCGGTGTGCGATTAGAATGGAGATAGAATTCTCGATGCAACCAAATGATTCTTTGTGTATGTAGAAATAACTTTTTAAACGCCGTTCGAGTGACCTTTGTTTGACCTGATTGGCAAACAGGTCAGATATATCTGGAGTTACTCAATATGTTTCCCACACAGAGTATGGGCTATGACAGAGCCATCACAGTTTTCAGTCCAGAAGGTCGCCTCTATCAGGTTGAATATGCGACAGAGGCTGTACGACACGGTCCACTAGCCGTAGGAGTAAAGGCACAGAATGGTGTAGTAATCGTAGGAGAAAAGAGGTCTCCCAGCAAGCTTGTTGATCTCTCAACATTGAAGAAGATTCTCCTTATTGATGACCATGTGGGAACCGCCATTGCTGGTCTTCATGCTGACGCTCGTAAGTTGATTGATCAGGCACGAGTAAAAGCCCAGATAAACAGACTCAGCTATGATGAGCCAATTGCGATTCAAAGCCTTGTTGTAGACGTCTGTGATACAAAACAGATGCACACCCAGTACGGTGGAGTCCGCCCATTCGGAGTTTCACTCCTTGTTGGCGGTATTGACGACGATGGTCCTCAACTTTACACGACTGATCCATCAGGTTCATTCTGGGGTTGGAAAGCTGCAGCAATTGGAAAGGACGCAGACGCCGTACGCGATTTCTTTGGGGATAACTACAATCCGAAGATTAACGTAGACGCAGCGCTCAAACTTGCTCTCGATGCTATCGAGAAAGTCAGTGGTGAAGAAGCATCCGCCATTTCAAAGGAACGTGCTCAGACATTAGAGATCGGAATGATTAACACAGATGATATGTTATTCAAAGTCCTAGAAAACGGCGAAGTCGAAGCAATCCTAGACGCCAGAAAAGCTGCATAGAACTCTCTGTTATACTACATCCTCAGAGAAGCAATTCATTGAGGCTGCACGACGTATTGAGTTCTTCATTTTCTCCTCATCAGGTAGTCCTGTCATTATCGTTTCACATACCCTGATTGCAGGACGGGAATGAATCTCATCAAAATTAGGCTCATTAAGTTGGAAGTCATTGTCAATTATGTTGATGATATCCTCTTTCAAACCCTCCGCCTTTATCAGCTCCTTCAGATATTTACTGGCAGCTTCACAAAGATGGCAATTATCAGTTGTGTAAATTGCAACGCAGCCAGTCCTTCCACACATTGATCGCGGAAAGTGAGGAGTAGTTTGCGTCTTGATAGGATTCATAGGATCTTCAACCGGCCGATTTTTGTTTTGCATATGAACCAATGTATCTCTGCACTACTATTTGATGTGCACTAATATCGTGGTATTACTGCCTTGCCTTCTCAACGAGCTGATCTACTATCATTCCTGCAATATCTAATTCGGTGACTCGTGCTAAAGCACTCCATGAAGGTGAAGCATTTGCCTCTAGCACGCAGGGACCATTTTTCGATTCAATGATATCGACACCTGTATAGTCCAGATTCAAGGTTTCCGCAACCTTGATTGCGCACTCTTTGTACTCATCATCAATCTCTACGAGCTCTGCTCTGCCGCCGCCATGAACATTAGTTCTCCATTCTCCCTCTGCTCCCTCTGGGAGATATCTGTACATAGAACCAATGACCTGGCCGCCAATAACGAAAACTCTGATGTCACGGTCTGGTTTCTCAATCATCTCTTGGACGTACAGAACCTGCCCAAGTTGATGGATGAATTTCATCGCTCTATATGTGAGTTCGGGATGCTCCGCTCTTATTGCACCCATTCCCCTTGCTCCTATGAGGGGTTTGATGACAACGTCCCCAACTTCTTTAACGAACTCCACTGCTGCTTCCAGATTTTCTCCGACAAATGTTCGGGGAACATAGATTCCTGCTTTGTGGAGGGCTGTGAGGGTTGCATACTTGTCTTTAGCTCTTCGAAATGAATACGCGGGGTTCATCACATAGATGCCTGCATCTTCCAAATGTTCTAGTAGACTAATTCTGAACGTTATCTGGTCCCCGGTTCCGAATCCTATCGTGCGGACAATCATTCCATCCATGTGTGTGATATCTTCATCCAGATGAGTGAATTTGTATGGAATCTCGGACGCAACATCCGGTAGACGTAATGGATGAACATTGTGGCCTTTCTTCTTCATAGCCTCAATCAGGCTTGCTGTTACAAAATTATTCACGTTCTCGTGATATGATATGCCTAGGAGCATAGTTGCGATGCATTTGTAATTGAATATGAATCCACCGCTACACCATACGCCTCACGGCAGTAATATTCCCTCACAAATAAACCAAGAACCACTAAACACATAATGAAGTATTCAGTAGACGTAAAGCGTGTGTGGTGTTCGTTGTCTGAGATACTTCCAAAATCAGTTCTAGTTGCTTGGATTCTTGTAACACTGTTTGTCCCGACTGCCATCTTCTTCTGGTTGATTGCAGGAAATATGGCACTAGTTGGCAGCACAGTTTATTCATTACTCTGGATTTACTCATTAGATGTGCCAAATTATGATTTCATGGGGACTTCCATCTTTGGGATATTTCTTCCAGTGGATCCAAGCAGTGTGTTCTTTGGGGTTCATATCCTGAATCCTTTGATATTGATGTGGGTGCCCCTTTATGGAGGGTTTAACATACTCTTCGCAGTGCAAGTCGTACGTTATGTGAAAGGAAAGGCATCAGCACGTTCATCCATCTTGTTGGGACTACTTACACTTGCGATGCCTCTTTTTGAAGCCGTAGTATACTTACCACATGTTCTTGCGTATGATATCTATCTCCCATACCTTGGACCTATACCGATACAATTGATTATCGGTTTGATAATTATGAAGAAATATGCTCCCAAACCGTTGGACACTCCTTGGGAAGGCAACTCGACTAACAATCGCTGATCCCGAAGAGCATGGGCGGTTCGGGGCTGCGTGTGCATAAAAGGGTGTGAAGACGTATCACTCACAAGTTCTTTTCAATTCCTTCTTCCTCATCTTATTGATTCATTTCCTCTTTGTCTTGCAAAAATGCATCTCCGATTTCTGGTCCAGGAAGGAAGTGGATTATAAGTATGCCAATGATTAACACGACAGGCATTGGGACTATGAACATGACAGAGCTTCTTGGATTAAGCATCAATGCCACAAAACTAAGAATAGAGCCCAATACTACATATGAAATGCTTAGGGTTCCTGCAATGAGTGTACGTGATTTGGCAGTTTTTCCTTGATAGAATCGAGCCATCATGTAAATGTAGAAATACTGTGGAAGTAAGTACCACATCTGAAAAGACCACCAGTACGGGTTCAATATTTCCCCAAACATAAAAGATGATTCACCTAAGGTAGTTGAAAAAACCCACAGGGGGGTATATGCAACCAGGCCATTTGATTCACCACGCCATCGTGTAAGTCCCAACCAAGATGGGACCAAAAAAGATAGTATCAGAAGGAATGTGCCGACCTGTGAAGAACGTGATACAGAAATTACATCAGATAAAGGGTTGCTATCCGGTGCTTGTTGGATATACACAAATATTCCTAGAGTTACCAGAATGAAAACAATTGGAACTCCAATAGCACCCGCAAATTGGGAAATAGCGACCGAAGGATCAGTACTTGTCCAGCTTCTTTCGTATTGGATTGTATAATCGTTAGGGTTCCTAATAACGAGAATCCAATCCCCTTCCACCTCTATATCCAAGTGAAAACTGTAACTTGTTGTATGCTCATAGACTACACAATCTTGCGGATTAATTGAGTCTACATCTGAGAATGAGGCCTCAAGCAAAATGTAGATATCAACTGGTCCTGGGGTTGATGATATTTCACCTTCCATCTGACCCCCGATGACTCCTGAAAGGGTGTTGGTCACGAATTCACTAGCATTTAAACTCCCATACCCACCTATAGAATCAGCTTCTGTTGTAGTTGGTGTGTATGCTAGAATGAGCATCCATAGAACGAGTAACATGATGTACCTGTGAGTTTTGGTTTCCAACCACATTTTCCCGCCACCTGCCAAGCAACGCCTTGTCTTCTTATAGATGTATGTTGATAGAGAAACGTTCGTACTATTATATTGGATTTTTTATTTTTGACGAAATCGTATCTATGGCGTTTTTCAAGAAGCAAATCCCCAAATTTGGTACAATATTCTGAGTTTCGAAGGATTTATCCCTTTTTACGAGGATACATACTAGGAGCGGACAAGGAGGATTACGATGTTAGAGGTTATTCTCACTGCCATCGTTTTTCTTGTAATAGGTGCATTCCTATGTTATTGGATTTGCTCAAAATCAATATGCCCAATAATAAGGGATGAGAGCGTAATTGGCATATCAGCTAGATGTCCTGAATGTGGAACGTGTATCGCATACAATCTACCCGGGGCTTTAGGTCTTGGGCGTGCGATATGCAAGGAATGCGGCATGCGTTTCGAGATTGCACCTATAAGTCAGCATGTTCAGTGAAAGATTATCAAACCAAGAAGGATGTTCACCATGGGGCGCGCAATTAAGGCAGTTGAGATTCTAATTCTTGTCGATGGCAATGTTGCAATGGGAACTCTGCTTGGAGAAGCTGGATTTTCTGCACTTGTTGATGTGATATATGATGATGAATCAGAGTTTAGATTACTCTTTGACACGGGAAGCGATACTCCTGCACTTCAACACAATCTTGAGATGCTGGAAGAGAACCTTGATTCTATCGGCATCTTGGTGCTAAGCCATGGGCATTGGGATCACGTTGGTGGTGTCATGGAT
>CAYMLT010000167.1:0-7330 GCA_964391265.1 uncultured archaeon | reverse complement strand
AGATATACTTCTCAGTGAGCGAACAAGAAAGAGAGGAATCCTTAATCCATCAGGCATCGAAAGACTTCTTCAAAGAGAAGTCGATGATAAGAAGAATCTCGCAATGACACTTGTCAATGCTGTTGATTTGGAGCTAGTGCTCCGTTTGTATTCAGACGGTGATGGGTTTAGCTTATTTTCCAAATAACTGCAGACTACATTACTGTAGAATGGATGAATCTAATTCCTGCTCTTTCCTTTTCGCATAACCTATGAGTTTCATGAATAATGGCTTAGTGAACCACCATGCAGGCGGAATGATTCGAAGAACACTAATCATATTCTCCAAATCTAGTCGATTCATTTGTCCAAGTATCACTGAAGCAGTTATGTAAACATACCAAAGTGGAATGATAAATAGGCAGACAATAGCTGCTTGTATAATTCCAATCGTATCAATGAATTCAACTAGTGTTTCTAAAACATCTACAAGCGCTTTCATTCCTGCTGCAAAAACAAGGCCTAGGAGCAATCCTCTTCCTACTACTCCTAGGTTCATCGCTATTCCATGTACTCTTTTGGTATAGAAATGCTGAACAAAGAAGAAGGGAATATAGATTATCCACACTGTAGCTGCCGCAATTACTCCCCACCATATACCTACAATCAAAATCCATGCATTTTGAAGAATTACCTGTAACACACTAGAATAGAGAAGTCCTTTCGCGTTATCGGCGGCTAGATAGATATAAGTGTAGATGCCGGGAACGACAACGAAAACAACATTGAACGCAAGTAGTTGAAGATACAGTATCGCGCCTATGCTATCTGCACCATATAACACTCGGAGCATCGGATTCGCAAAAGCGACCAACACTGCTAAAGCGAAAGCATACGTCGGAATCATCATTCTGTATGCTTCTTCAAATTTTCTCTCAACTTCTTTTGGTCGTCCTCGTGCATACTCCATTGCGAGATTCGGACCTAGAGCAACAATAGGCGCACCAAGAACCATCCGTATTGTCAATGTAATTCCCTGAGCTATTGAGAAATATCCAACATCACCTAATCCTCCAAGCTCTTCAACCCAGAGAACTGTCACATTATTTAGGCTGGCTGCAACTAATGAACTGAGGAGAAAGACTGCTGATAATCTTGCTAATTTTCGAAGCACATCTATGTCTAAGCTGAATCCCCAAGGAATCTCGTTTCTCTTCATCTCTCTATAGAGAAACCAAATTGCCATTACCGCGGCCATTAAACCGAGGAGGAGATTCAGGGTCAGGATGTTTAAGATATTCACAAGCTGGGAGAAAAAGAATCCTACAAGTATCGTCGTTCTTAGCAAGTTGTATGCCAAATCTATATACAGTGTTCTTTTCATCAGCTGCATTCCTGAAAATGCTGCTTTAGTAATCCTCAAGATAGCTGTTGGAAGAAGAGTCACAATTACTGTCAGCCAAAATAACCGTAATGAAGCTGTATCGACAGCTTGAGTCTGATCTCCAAGAAGTAGCTGATCCATGTCCAAGACAACTGATAAAAATGCAATAATTGCGTAAGATATTAGTATGAGAATCAACGAAACACCAATTGTCTGACCAAGCTTTTGACGATTTGTCGAATATTCTGCAATGATCCTGGTTGCCGCGCCAGTAATTCCAAGCAATATAATGGGCAAGAGAAGCTGATTCACATTTGAGAGGACTTTCAGTACTCCGTAATCATCAACAGTCCATGAGCCAGCAGCTACTGAACGCCATAGAATAGTTGTTGAAACAAGACCTCCAACAAATGAGAGGGCACGTGATATAGACTCAGCTACCATATTCAAACTGTATCTGTCTCTTACAATTGCAGCCTCTTCTTGATTCATGAGCACTCAACACTCGGAAAATTGCCATCTTATAGAATCTTCTGAAAGTAGCACGATTGTATCATCATAAAGCTATTTAGTGAGATTGGTAAATAGTTCAAGATACTGATCGTTTGTTGTCGTAACAAATTCCTGTACAATCGTTCCTTCATCAGTCAACACCTTTCCTGGAGAATCCTTACTGCTTGTGCGCAGAAACTCAATTGCTGTCTTGCTAAGAACGGTATCTGAAGTTAAGCCTTTCAAGTCTAGGTACCATTCGTATTTTTGCATGAAAGATGGCATTTCTGCGTGTGGAATTGATTCTCCTTTTATTCTATCAATAACTGTTAATTCTAATCCGTTTTCTTTTGCATATTCAATTGCTTGATTCAGACAATCTTTAGCTCCATATTTTGTACGGATGAATAAAGCAGTTCCTTTCTTTCTAACACCGCTATGTGCAGGAATGAATCTTGATGATATGGGAGTACCGTAGTATGTAGCCCATTTTGTGATATCTTTGGTACTTGCTATTCTCATTGTGGCGAGCTTCGCTTGCCAAGGTAGCTTTTCCTTTCCTCGAATCTCACTTCCGTGAAACTGAAGTACTATTGGTGTTCTAGGAGCGAGAATCCGGATGAATGGAATCAACTCATAGCGGCTTCTCACAAGTATTAGACTTGGTCTGAATCCCAAGATTGACCTTGCAATCTCATAGTAGAACTGCTTAACTCCTCCGGGCACTAGTTTGTACCTGTGAAATTGTTCGGAGCATTTGTGCTTATCAAATGCAGTACGGGCGACTACTTCACATTCCCACCCATTCTTTTCCATAAACTCTGCAATGATTGCACTGCTGCAAGTTATTTCATGCACTTGCAGGAGTTTCTTTTTCTTCATCAACACCAATTTCCTGTATAGGGTCATGCCCGTTTGTATGCCTCTTTGATAGTGTTCTCGTTATTCTCCCAGATGTACTTGTCCACAGCATGTTTTTGTATTCTAGCTCTATCTACTTCAGGAATCGAATCTAAGCATTCTTGAATATCTCCATACGATGTGAATGAATAGACATAGGGATCTTCTGGGAAATTGTGAATCTTAATTATCGAATTCGTTACTACTGGCATCCCAGCATGCATGTATTCGTAGTTTTTATTCGCCTCAGAATATGGGTGCCATGGATGCTTATGCCAAGGTGTTAAACCCACCTCATAATTCATCAACTGCTCCATCATCTCTCGATGAGTTAGACCTGTAATGACATTAACATTGATGATACTTCGAAGTCCTTCCATATTCCTGTGCGGAAGGAATCTCTTCATTTCGAAATCATTGCCTACGTATACATATCCACTTCTTTCTTGAGGTTCAATCAAGCCTTCGATTTGACTCTTCATAGGAACATTCGGAACATCTTCTGCAAAGGATCCTAGCATACGATGCTCTTTTGCAATGTTCTTGTTACTTGTTAATGTAGGAAATCGGGATATGAGTTCTCTTTCCCACTTCGAGAATCTCCGAATCATGGGTTTGACTAGTTGTCTCCTAAGGAATGGCCATACCTCATATCTTGAGGATTGTTTACTATAGTACTCGTGGTCATCGAAGATAGCATGATGATTTGAGTTTAGCAGAAAGTGGCCAACAATTATGTTGTGGGCATGCACTACATCTGGTTTCAGCTCATCTATCTTTCTCAACCATTGCCTTTCTACGCGATTATCATAAACTATTCGGATTGCGCTATTAAGCCAAATATTGTGCGTTTCATCAAAGGCATCTAGATTCTGTCCTTTTACTGGTCTTCCTCCAAGAAAAACAAGTTCGTGGCCTTCCTTCTTCATTGTATAAGCCATTTTTTCGATACGAAGGTCAGGTAATCCAGCATTTGATATGTGTAATATTCTCAACTTAACCGACCTGCCAATTTTCAGGTTTTCTTAAATAGATGCCCTAGATTCATATGCAAATTGAGTTCCACTATTGAAAAAACGGTAACTCCATATGCTTTACCCAAATTCAACTTTGTAGGCCTACCTATTTAGAAGTGATGGACAGATTGATGATGAATTCAGGAGGCAGTTTTCCCTACCATCAGCATTGCGGATACTGTGCTGACCGTTGCATTGACATCGATGCAGGTTCTTCGTATATTCTAATCACAAACTTCTGGAATGAGCATGATCACATTGAGCAGTTCTTTCTGAGAATTTCTCAACAATCAATCAAACCCAAAGTATGGCTTTGGATTGACGATGGGTCAACAGATGGCTCTTCAAATGTAGTTAAGCATCTTAGCAAAAACATACCCGGTGTTGAGGTTTGGCTAAAATCCATGCCTACTAAGATGAAGGGAAATCTTGATACTATAGGTAGAGCGTATGACAATATCATTCCCGCATTGCTTGAAAAGTTGGAGGAATACCGTGTCGATTATGTCGCTATTATGGATACCGACAATGATCCCTGTCCTAATTATTCTGCCAGGATGATGTGGCTTCTTAACAATCATCCTCGAGTAGGCGCCGCTGCAGGAATACCACTTGGAGAAGAGGACAAACGGAAAGCCGGATTGCCAATGGGTGGTGGGAAATTCATACGCTGGTCAATATTTCATAGAATTACGAAATACTGGGACATTGCACCAGATACTCTTCTCAACATTAAGGCATTGGCATATGGGTACACCTTGAAAACATGGCCGGTGCCAATGAATCTAGATGCCCTAACAACAGGATTCACTTCAAAAGGAGTATTTCGGCAAGGGAGATTGAATTACTATGTAGGGCGACCCTTTTGGGCTGTTTTCTTTCGGGCTTTAAGGCGTTTAATACTTGGACAGCACGGTACACAGTTTTTACGCGGCTACTTACAAGAACGAAATCGTAGAACATGGCGATTTCAAGATCCTGATGTATCTTGGTATTATGGAAAGGGTCGAAATCCTGTTTTCGGATTGCTTGATCTTCTTAGGTATGTCAGAAGTGCTTAATGACTGAACTAAGGTGTACTGAATGTGTCTACAAAACCCCGTTCTTGAACGAATGCCTCTGCATACGGGTAACCAACGTGATTACCCTGATATCCCATGAGCGATTTGATTGCATTGATCTCAAAGTAACCTCTTCTTTTGACTTGAGATTTATACAGCTGAAGCATTTCGATTTTTGCTTGGACCTCTTTTTCAGAAATCGGAATATAGACCTGAGGTATAAATCCAGGGCAATTTCCTGGGACTTCATAGGATAGTATTCCTGTATCGGTTTTCATGAATGCCCGTCGTGTTTCTTCTGCTACTGTTTTATGATCCTGGTGTAAATCTCCGTGCCACGCGGAAATGACAAGATCTGGATTCTTTTTCTTTCTAAACTCGTATATCTTCTCAAGGATATCTTGTCTGTATGCTGGAAATTCTCTAACAGGAGTCTGCAATACTGTCAGATCTTTTATCCCAAGATTAGCTGCTGCAGCTTTACATTCCTTCTCAAGTACATCTATCGGAAATTCAGATGTATCAACGCTTTTTCTGCAATCACTGAAAACCAATGATGTTACATTGACTCCAGCTTGAACCAGTTTTCTAACGGTTCCGCCAGCTCCAAGCTCCATATCATCCGTGTGTGCAGATATGACTAAGGCGCGTTCAATCTTCCAGTGCAATTGTGTACTCTCCTGAGCCTGTCAAAGGCCTTTGAAGATACTAAGATATCCGTTTCGGTGTTTTGGTCAAGGTGCATATTCTCGACACATTCAAGTGGATAATGGTTTGTGGTTATTCATAGTGAGCTGATATGAAGAAATGCAAAGTATTAGTTACAGGTTCAACTGCACCTGGCTTCATCAGCATCGTAAAGGCGTTGAAATCTAGTAGAAACTATGATTTGACAATCATTGGAAGTGATTTCCGAGAAGCAATCAGCTCGAAATACTATGTTAAGGAGAGCTACATTCTTCCAGATAACAGAAGTCCAGAATTTGCTGGAGCATTATTGGACCTTTGCGTAGAACAAGATGTAGACGTTGTACTACCAATTCGATCAGATGATCAACTTCCTTTGTGTGAGAAATACGGTGATTTCAATGAAAAAGGAATTGAACCGGCACTGGTTGTGACCAGTCCGGATTTGCTCGATACAATTCTCAATAAGCGGAGTCTTATGGAATATGCAAAGAATATCATTGGCATGGAGGTACCTGTGTTCTCTTGTGCCACGACTTCAAATGAGCTTGAGAAAGCAGTGGAATCTCTCGGTTATCCAGAAACAAATGTTGTTGTCAAGCCAAGTTATTCCAATGGGAGTAGGGGATTTCGAATTCTGGATGATTCACTTGATATGAGGAAAATGTTCTTCGAAGAGAAACCTACCGGGATATACTCCACATTATCTCGTGTGCTAGAAGATATAGGGGACTCTTTTCCTGAACTTGTTGTTATGGAATATCTTCCTGGAAAGGAATACACGATTGATGCACTTTGTAGGAGAGGGATTACATTTGCAGCCATACCTCGTCTACGCACTGGAATGGTGGGAGGCATCACCACGAAAGGTGTCGTTGCAAATGATTCGAATCTCAAGGCGATTCAGAAGACTACCGCAAAATTGGTTGAAGGCTTTGGCTTATCATATAACGTTGGAATCCAAGTTAAGGAAAACAGAGATGGAAAACCTCTTCTTCTTGAAATAAATCCTCGTCTTCAAGGAACCACAACAATCAGTGTAGCGAGTGGAGTTAATATTCCGGAGCTTATGGTTATGATGGCTCTCCAGGAGTTTGATTATGATTACAAACCTGAAGTCAGGTGGGGACTAGAGATGCAAAGAGTCTGGTTAGAGCTTTTCAAATATGAAGGAAGAGTTTGGGAAAATGAGTAGCATTTTAGTTGTTTTCGACTTTGATGGTACACTCGTTCATGAAAATGGGCGCACTGAGAATCTATCTCTTCTCAATGATATGAAACGAAAAGGAATCGAATTAGCAATTGCTTCACGAAACCATAAGTACCAAGTAATCAGGGAATTACAGAGGCTGGGCATTCTTGTTCTCTTTACATCTATTATGGCAGACTTTCGACCAAAGTCGTTTCAAATCCGTCACATCCTATATGATTACAAACTATCCAATCGTATCTTCGATTATGTCTATTTCGTCGATGATTATCAGGTTAATGTTGAGAGAGTTATTGCAGATTTGCCCGAAGTTACAACGATTCACTTTGGCAAGGATGTATCGTCAATTGAGGAATTCGTTGCTCATATTATGGAGCAATAAGCAAGACACCATCTTTGATGTAAATGAAATACTTTCACATAAGCAGAAAATGTAAGAAATCATCTCTCGCTATTTAAAATGGATGTTCTACTCTCTAATATTCGACGCTTTTTTGCTCTAGATGAGCCCAGCTTTCTGAGCGAACTTTCTGTATCCCTTCATCAGTAGCTTCACAATATTTCGTCTCAGGTCGAACTTGATCCATTCTTCCTCAGTAGG
>CAYMLT010000166.1:0-7367 GCA_964391265.1 uncultured archaeon | reverse complement strand
TGAGTGAGTTACAGTGAACACACGGCGGTAAAATCCTGTATCATTCCAGTGACCACCTAGGTCCCAGTTGTTCGTGGAAATCTGAATCATCCATTGACCTGCCGAAGAATTCATACCGTCGAAGTTTAGGTATTTTGATTCTGCATATCCGGACCCATCAACTGTTGCGTTCTCCGTGTACCAGATTCCCCCAAAGGGGTCGAATACTGTAATATTAGCAATGGCACCAGAATTTGCCCCTCCAATATTAGCCTGAACACGCGTTGTATTCCCTGCCCTAAGATTCACATGTGAAACCCATGAGATTGATTCGGGATCTTCAACAAGTGTTGCTGTCACCATGTTTGCCGAGTAACTAACAAAACGCCAATACCCTTTCAGGTTAGAGGTGATTTCTGATGCAGATATATTCAGAAGACCAGCTGTTTCTGTGACATAGCTCCACTGCAACAGAGTGAGGTTATTCGGTGCAGTTCCAGGTCGTGAGATTGTTTGTACATCTCTGCCTGTTGGTATTGATATGTTGAAGAAATAATTATCCTCGTACCCCGTGGGAATTGCCACTCTGAAATAACTGATATATTCAACAGAGGAATCATTGCTTACTGAGAAGTATTCACCGTGGGCGGTTGGGTCTACATCATATACTGTAGGAATTCCAGTTCTTCGAGCGAACATGTTCGTGGTGACATCAAACTCAACAATGATTGTTCTATTTGGATCGGGGTTTGTTGGTGAGGGCCACCATGTGAAATTCAGAGGCACTGGATTGGTTTGCCAGGCAGATGTCGGAGTATCTATCACAGTTCCTGCGTTTGTACTTGGCACGTCGACCACGGGCAATCCATTCATTTCTAAATTGACATCACTTGGAAGAACCTCAGTCTTGAAATAGAATTCGAAATTGTCAATCATTACATTTGGAAGACCAGGTTCATATCCGAGAGCCCTCTTGCTCCACAATCCGACTTCTAATGGAATACCACCAGTTAGGTCCAATAGTCCTACTGGAACTTCCTCCAAGCCAGTATTCTGCCATACTCCTTCAGATCCTAGATTTGGAAGGGTTTGCTGCCAAGCTGAAGAATCAGGAACAGCGCCTTCAACTGCAACATATAGCGAGATAGAGGAGAAGTGAGTGTTGTTAATCCAGTAGTCAAATGTAAAGCCACTCCACACAATGTCCAATCTTGGAATCGTCATTGTTTGAGTCGCATATGCTCGATCATCAGCATCGTAAGACATTGTGGTGCCATCAGGCCATTGGTTTGAGAGAATAGTTAGGTTAAGGGCATCATCGCCAACACCATGGCCATCATCTGCCCATTGCGAGTATGGTATGCTATTGCCGCCTCCGTCTCCTGCTACTCCTAATGTCCAGCTTGTGGTACCATCTTGGAATCCAGGGTTCAGAGTCCAGGTTCTATTCTCAGTCAACCCTGATACGGATGCCTTTGCACGATAACCTTCCCATCCAATTCCAGTTGGTATGGACGTAGTAACATCACTTGTGGTATTAGTTGGACTGTAGGTCATATTAAGTCCAGTGAAAACATCGGTACGATCACCATATTCTGCGCCAACCAGGCCGGATGATATGCCCGTCCATTCCTCCCATCCTTGCTCAGATAACGTAAGCTTGTGTAGCTCTTCGTTCGGACCTACCTCAATAGTTTGTCCATTCCCTATATCAACAACATCCGAACCGCCAGAATCTGTTTGGTCAGTTCCGTAGGTAGCGATATTCATGGATGCAAGCATCGGTAGAAACAATACAAATGCCAAGAAAAAGACTGCAAGTTTACGATTCAATCGCATCACTCTCCCATCCCTCCAAGCTGATCAAGAAGTGCCTCCACTTCTGCCTTCGAAAGTGTCTTCGCTTGTTCAATCATAATCTCTACCTCAGTTTCTTCTATTCCAAGCTCAATAAGACGAGTTCGGAGGTCATCTATCTCCGTTTCACTAAGATGAACTGCTTCAGGAGTTTTTCCCACATCTCCCTCTCCTTCTGGCAACCCAGGAGCTCTCCTAGCCCTTTCCTGTTTAATGACCTCCACAAGGAAGCCAGGACGCTCACTAGGTCGCATGGCATCAAGGTCCCTTCCTAATACGGCTACATCAGATTCTGTAAGCCCAACCAAAGAGGCGAGTTCAGTAAGTAGCTGATCAGTATCGAGAGCTTCAACCGAAATTGTAGACGTAGATACATCATCAAGTGTTTTGACTATTCCAATAGCTGCCAGGTCTTCATTCATTATATCAAGCAGAATCACTCTACGACCGCGGGTTTGCTGCGCAGCAGGGATATTGCCCTTGCTTAGAGCATTGATCATGGCTTTTATCCAACGGAGCATTTTGGGTACAGAAAGCACTCTAAACCAAAATGCGCCAAACAATGCCAGACCCAGGATTCCGACGGTGATATAGGCAAATGCTTGAACGGTGTACAGATATTCTGGAGCATACTCGGAGAATATGGGAATCGATACACTGCGCTCTGCATAATCACTCTTGGACAAAGAAAGCTCTAAGTTGAATATTCCTGGATTTGGAGCTGAGTAAGCAAAGACGTAAGTTCCATTGCCTAAGTCAGCTTCCTCATCTGCTATTCGTGCCAGAGTAGAAACTGCGGTTGAGTTAGAAGCATCAAGAATAGGAACCTGATGATCTGTATCAAAGTATGTTACTCTAATCCTGAAGACATTGCCTGCAAATACTGATGATGGAGCTTTCTCAATACGCAATTCCGTTGCAATTGCTCGAATTCGCAGATCAAACACTAATTCAGCACGAGTATAGTTACCTTTTGATAGAATAATGCGAATCTGATAAGGCGCATCGCGAATCTCCAGACGGGATATACCCGTTTCAGCGGGACTGAGCACAAATGACCCATTTTCCATAATTCCTAATGCATCGGAACCAAATTCCCATATGGCACTCGCCGTGGCTCCAGTGATTAGTTCATTGTTCAATACATCCTCATATGTGAAAACGAGATTGTATGCATCTCCAACTGGAAGGGTTAAGGAATTAAACCCAATGATTTGAGAGGGAATTGGATTTACCAATAATCGAACAGTTGTGGAGGCAAACAGATACGTTTCCTTTGAAAATGATAAACTGATATCATACGGTAGTGCTCCTGCAGCTACAACAGTGCTATTCAATGTTAATGAATAATTCCCATTACCAAGGTCTCTTAGAGTTCCTCCTGATGCTTCCAAGAGGTAGGAGCTTGATGCGTTTAGAATTCCAATGCCGCCAGCTATATCCAAGTAGGTGAAGACATATGTAACATTTCGACCATAGAAGACCTCTTGAAATGCATCAGATAGAATCACTATTCGGGTATCTATCCTTTCAATATTAATTGTAAATTCAAAAGATGCTGGAGCATATCCGTCCTTGCTACTATATGCAGTAAGAGTCCATGAACCCACACCTAATTGAGAAGTTTGTATTGTAGCATTATAATACCCGTTACCTAAGAAAGTCATATTGCCGACCAAACTTCCAACGCTGTATCTTACGAGAGCATCATTCACAGGGGCGTTCAAATCAGTATTATTCAGAAATACGGTCACATTGATGATATCATTGAATTTCGATGTTATTGCATTTGATTCATCATAAGAAATAAGGTTGGTACTTACTTCTCTGACTTCAACAGAAATCTGTAGACTCACTGACTTGAAATTAGCAGAGGATGCCTTCACAAGAATGAAGTGATTTCCGACCAGAGCATTCGCGACAGGAACATTGCCGATATATAGATTGGAACCACTATCCCATGAGAGAATTCCAGACCCACCAACCCATGAAAAGGTCAGGACGCCAGATTCGATTTCAGTGCCATTCGAATATTGACTATAATTAGCTGACAGACTCAGAATTTGACCATTGACTGCAACAAAGGGCGTCAAAGTTGCATCCAGATTTGAAGATATCTTCCCGATTCTAATCTGGAAATCACGAATTCTATCCTCATGATTTGTCAGATTAAAACGAATCACAATTTCATATTCACCGGATACAATGAGAGATGTATCGAACAAATATTGATAGATACCTCCACCAACGTCAGTCATGATAAATTCGTAACCGGATATTGTCATGTTTACATCCGCCCCTACGATTGGATTTCCGGTTCGAGCATCAGTGACATTTGCTTGCATTGACACTATTTCACCCCAAGATGGATCTGTAGGTGAATACTCAAGAAGGATTTCGGCAGGGATGGCTGCAATCAAGATGTCAACTGTAACCTCTTGACTCAAATGAAGGTATTTAGAGGCATTAATCTGGAACACGAATAATCCTGCATTAAGTCCAGAGGTTTCTACAGAGAAGTTGTAAACTCCATCTCCGATTGGCGTAATTTCATAATATGTGCCAAAGAGTAATCCCCAGTTTGTTCCCACTTCAGCGGACTCGATACCGGTAGCAGTAGAGATTGCCCTATACGTGATATTTCCAATGACAGTATCACCAAGGTAGTATGTAATACTAGCGGGAAACTCAATGGTAAGAATGGTTGAAACTGGATTGACATTGATAGCAAATGTAAGGCCGGTGAGGTTTGAGTAGAAGGGAGCCCCAAACGATGTGAAATTCACTTTGAAAACAAATCGCCCTAAACTCAGCAACGAAGTTGTGTTCACGATGAGTTTGTATGTTCCATCACCTGAATCTTCTACCCAACTGATGAACGATGAGGTGTTCAGACAGATATAGTCTATTGTAGCACCGACCAAACCCATTCCAGTCAAGTAATCACTATAGCGCAGTAACGCAGTGCTGTTGAAATAATAGTATGCAGGAGGAGTGGATATTACAGACGCTTGCGTGAATCGCGCAGTAATTGAGACTTCAGTTGACGCGGTTGCATTTGTATAAAAGGGTTCAACATCGCCCCAATTCATTTCTAGCACTATTGATAAAGCATCCATTAGAACTGCCGTGACTAGTGTCGAGTTAATCTCAATAGTGTATACACCTGACGAACCACTAAGAACATACTGGGAATCTGTGAGGATGGTTCCACTTCCGTAGCTTAGAACGAGTACAGATTTTGTGAGAATTATCCCAGAATCATCAACATTATCTGTTGCGGTAATCTGGAATGTGAAGTTTTCCAAGAAAGGCGTATTGAACGGTGATGACGATACTGTAAGTGTGGTAGGTCTACGAGATACTTCGATATCAACAGTTCGAACACGTTCGACATAGAATGGCGTGATATCCGCCGTCCAGTTGACGGTGACGATTATGGCGTACGAACCAAATGAACCCAACGATTCGGTCTTGATTGTGATAAGATAGACACCTTGACCCTGGTCAGAAACAAAATAATTGACTCCAAGTTCCAAGACCTCTACGGTAGTATTTGAACTTGTTACATACACATGCGCATTTTCAATACCGGTTCCATTATTATCGTCAGAGTAGGTTACATTTATACTGGCAAGTGTCTGATAGGGAGCTAATTGTGGCAATTCACTTGTGAGCTGCGTTTTCCGTTTGATAATGTTAAGATAGAAAACATCACTTGCATCTACAAAGTATCTTGTACCAAGATAGGTTATAGTCACATTGATTGTGTAGGTTCCTAAAGAGGAGAAAGCCTGAGTCTTCAACTCAACTGTATATGTTCCATCAGCATTATCGTTTACAGTGTAGAATGGGAAGAGCCATGCATCGAGAGTTAGACTGTTTCCATTCATACCCGCTGATGTAAAGTCATCTAAATCTCTGTAGGTGAATGTGATTGTCAGAGCATTGTCGTATTGTATGGGATAATACGATCCGTGAATAAGGTCTGCATATCGCTCCCTAACAGTAATTGTAATTGTGCTTGTACTATTCCGATAGAAAGGCGTTCCTATCCATTTTATATCGAGGTGGAAAGTATGTGTGCCTGGTGACCACGAAGAGGAATCGAGTTCAATCTGGAACCGTCCACTGGAATCGCCCTCATAAATCACAGTATATAATATTGCTTCTTGAATCGAGATGGTCATACCTGACGCATTATAAATTGGATTTCCTGATAGGAAGTCTCTGAACACAACCGTAAGATTAACTAGCTCGTCATAAGGTGTGACGGGTATGGGAGTCCAATCGATACTTGTTAGCCGATACGTCGAAGATGTAGTTACTAGTAAGGTTTGATTTTCATAGAGCGGGAGTTGTCCACTTGTCCAATTCATCATGATTCGCATTTGAAGATCAATGACTCCAGAGAGAAGTGATGTGTTGAACTCAATACGATAGACACCTGGTTGCCCAACAGGATCCACCTCTGTTATGGCCATATCAGACTGGGTGATGGTTTCACCACCAGTTAGTACAAGAATAGTGAGATGTACGTGTTGTCCGTAAATACTTGTTTGGTTAACAATACCAGTATCGTTTGCCAAATCGTAAAAAACAACGGTGAATGTGATATTCTCACCATAGGGAGTGATGAGTGGGCTTTCATCAATGAAGATGTTCGACGGAGTTCCAGTCAAGACGATATTCTTTGAAATTGACTCATCAGTGTATTTCGCAGTTGGGCCGCCCCAATTCACACTTATTGTTATATCCTTGGTTCCGATTGAACCCCATTGGGATGCAGGGATGAGAACGATATATTCACCAGGAGATGTTCCATTTATCACAGTAAATTCTACATCTGATAAGCCGCTGCTATCGACGGTGATGAAAACATTGTATCCCACAGCAGATCCATTTTCAATACCGACATCAGCATCTTCATCATAATACATAACATAGACCGCTACATCTCCAGTGTATGGTGTTGGAGCAATCGAATTCATTAAATTGAATGAGGTGAGATGTGTTCTCAAATTAACAGTAATTGTAAATGTTTGGTTCTGGACTCCAAAGAATCCAATATCAAAAACAACAGAATACGCCTTTAACGCATCGGTATCGTCTGAAAACAATACTACTTCGTAGACACCTGGCTCCCCTGTTTCAGTGACCGTGTAATTCTGATCTCCATAGGAATGGATCTCGGACCAGTTACATCTAATCGCTGATGCCTGTCCAGTCAGGGGTATGTCGTGATCGTAATCGGTATAGGTTATCGTAAGCGAAGCAGTGTACCCGACCGGTAGAGGAATATAGCTCGTAGATGGTGACGCATCTGTCAATAGCTCTCGAACATCGACTGCCCGAATGATGGAACGAGTTTGGAAATAATCCTTTGATGCGGTTATGTTCAGTGTGTATAGTGAGATAGCAGCTGAATCGGTTTCTAATCTCAATGTATAATGTCCAGGATTTCCGCCCACTGGAGTGATGTCATAGGTGTCATCGGTCCAATTGCATGTGAGAGCCGCAGAAGTAACCGG
>CAYMLT010000165.1:0-7393 GCA_964391265.1 uncultured archaeon | reverse complement strand
CGAAAGACACTCCTTGAGGAAGCCAGCGTTAGGGTTTCAGATCATAGGATGACACGTACGACATACAATATGCTAAAGAGTAAAATGTGCCATGTCCTGAGTAAGAGAGCCGAGGAAGGAAAATAGCCTATGCCGGATAGAACCATTTCGGTTATTGGTGGAGCAAATTGCAACGAAGACGCATTAAAACTTGCGGAACGAGTTGGTCGGGCAATAGCCAAACGTGGAGCGACTCTTGTTTGCGGAGGTCTTGGTGGCGTTATGGAAGCTTCATGTCGGGGAGCTAAAAAAGAGGGAGGAGTTACAGTAGGAATATTGCCTACTCTCCAGAAGAATAATGCAAACGATTACGTAGATATCGCAATCCCCACGGGACTCGGGTATTCAAGGAATTTCCTAGTAGCACAATCTGGAGATGCTGTGATTGCCATCTCAGGTTCAGCAGGAACACTTAGTGAGATGGCCATCGCTTGGTTCTCTAACAAACCCATTATTGCACTAGCATCATCAGGAGGATGGGCTGGTGAGATGGCCGGAAGGCAACTTGATAGCAGAAGACTTGATCATATACGGGCGGCTAACACTCCTGAAGAGGCTGTAGATCTAGCCTTCCAAGAACTTGGATGGGATTGAAAATAGTTGGTGGTATTCTAAAAAGTGTCTTCACTCATACAAGAAATCATTGAAGGGAAAACACAGGTCACCTCAGAGGAAGTTGAATATCTAACGGGCTTATCTAGAGACCTCAATTATGGCAGACCCAATGTGGTGGAAACTCCAGAATCTAATGTTCTATATGTAGGAGACCTGCATGGCGACCTAGGCGCAATAAAAACAGTATACGAAATCTTTCGTAGGTATAAAGATCATTCTCTGGTATTCCTTGGAGATTATGCGGACCGAGGTCCATACCAAGTCGAAACCGTGAATTTCGTACTCGCTTTGGGATTGTTAGAACCAGATAGGGTATTCGTTTTAAGAGGCAACCACGAATCAGAACGAATCGCGGTAAGGTATGGTTTCTATCTGGATGTCACCAAAAAACATGTTCGCAGTATCTTCAGAAACTATATTGCAGCCTTTAAAGCCCTGCCATTAGCAGGATTCAGTGTAAATGGAGTCTTTTCTTGCCATGGAGGAGTGCCAGAAGGAGTTCAGTCACTCCACGACCTTCAGAGTCCTAATAGACACCATCCAGATTTCGAAGATGATATCGTTCTGCAGCTAGTTTGGAATGATCCAGTGGATAAAGATGTAGGATTCAGCAACAACAACCGTGGTGAAAACATACGCACGTTTGGCAAGAAAGCATTTAATGAATTTGCGGAGAGTATCGGAGTCAAGCTGATGTTTCGTGCACATCAGGTCTTTCCTGAAGGTACAATGGAATTCTTTGATGGAAAACTTGTCAGTGTGTTTAGTTCAGAATATAGTAATAGAGTCAAGCCCAAGGTTGTACGACTAGGAAGGAATTTACAATACCAAGTGCTACCAATCTACTGATGGAAAAGCCTTTGGATTTTATTGGTACAATTTGTCACATTGGACTAAATTCATAAGGTCGGTGTATCAGGAACGTCGGTGTAACATACAGGGCTATTAGTCGGTTCCCTAGATGGCGAGATGATATTTATGGTGAAAGTTGCAGTTGTCAAAACAACACCAAAGACAGTATATGACGATATTAGCCGGCTGCTTGATTTGGCAGAATATCAGAAGCATGTTTCAAAGGATTTTGCCACATCTATCAAACTGAACTTATCTTGGTCAAAGTTCTATCCCGCCTGCTCTACGAATCCATATATCTTCGATGGACTCTTACGAAAAATGATAGCAGATGGTTTCGACAATCGTTCAATAACTGCAGTTGAGAATGAAACCGTTGTTACAAACATCTACGCTGGAACACATGGAAACAACTGGTATCCAGTATTGAAGAAGCACAAGATCAAGTTTCTGCCACTAATCAATGCTACATATGTAGATGTCAAATTGCCAAGGAAGACATTGGTTCTTGAGGATACTTTTGGAGAAATAATCGCCCCCAAGGAAATCTTCAACACCAACATCATTCATCTTCCGACGATCAAGACTCATGGCCATACCCAGATGACTGGAGCTATGAAGGATTCATTTGGACTCTACCTGACAAAGAATCGTCATCTAGCACATCTGAAGATTCACGAGGTTCTTGTGGACCTATTATTACTTCAACAGACCATCTCGCACTCTGAATTCGTTCTGACGGATGGAACTGTAATGGGAGATGGTGCAGGACCAAGGACCATGGTGCCCAAAATTGGAAATATCATGATAGCTACAAATGATATGGTAGCAGCAGATACTGTTCAGACAAGGATCATGGGGCTAGATCAAAGCCGAGTCCATAAACTGCAGATTGCAAATCAGCTTGGGTTGGGTGAATCCAATCCGGAAAATATTGAGATTGTCGGGGACTTTGAAACTTGGGAAGATTTACCCAATCATCATATGAGTCCAGGAAAAAGTCCTGTAGTAACTTGGAATCGCGGATTCCTGAAGTTTCCTGGAATGGAAACACTCCTGTTTCGCTCCCCATTAATGTGGCTCCCAACGCAATTATCGGGATTATATCATGATGGACTATGGCTACCTTTGAAAGGAAAGAAGTGGGTTAAATGGTTCCTAGAAGAAACTGAGTGGGGCGAACTGTGGAAATCGTATAGTGAAAAATAGGAGACATATGAAATGGGATTCAAAGCTTATATCAAACTCATGCGACCTTATCAATGGTACAAGAACCTACTCGTCTTCTTACCAATTTTATTCGTAAACTTTCGAGATCCTCTTCCAGCAGTCTTCGACCTTGCAAACTATCCTCCTTTGATATTAGGCTTCATTGCATTCTGCGCGGTTTCAAGTGCAGGGTACATTTTCAATGATGTTAAAGATGTTGAAGAAGATGCAGCTCATCCCGAGAAGAGAAACAGACCTCTTCCATCGGGGGATGCATCTAGGCATTCTGCGCTCCTAATGGGAACCGGACTGATGATAGGAGGAATAGCGCTTTCTCTAATCAATAGCATATTCTTCTTGCTGGTTATCTTGTATATCATTAACTCCCAGACTTACAACTACTTTCTTCGCAATTATGCAGTAGTTGATGTTGTAACCATCGGAATCGGGTTTATTATCAGAGCAATCTCAGGCACATTTCTGATTGGCGTCGAGTTCACATCATGGCTGATACTTGGAGTCTTCTTTGTTGCATTAGTTCTGGGCTTTAGCAAAAGAAAGAATGAGCTGCTCTTACTCGGAGATGAGGCCGCGCAGCACAAGAAGGTCTTTACACAGTATAACATGGAATTCCTTAACCACGCAGTGGCATCTTCCGCAACATGGCTGGTAATATTCTACACACTGTATGTGTATCAGAATTTTGGCGACTATTTTGAAACGCAACCGGTTATACTCACAGTCCCAATAGTTGCAGGTCTTGTTCTTAGGTACATCTTTCTCGTATTCATTGGCCATCCGGTAGGCAGGAAACCACATCTTGCGATAAAAGACAAAGGGATGTTTGTAGGATTCCTAATATTTGGAGCAGTGCTTGCGATTACAATTCTCAGGATTGGAGACGAGACTATCTGGACAATACTATTCAATTTCCTACAGAGTATTGTGCCGCCTCCCCCAATTATGCCATAGGTGATTGCTATGGATGATCGTCTCTCTGCATTTGACTTGCATATGCATACATTTCATTCCAAAGATGGGATGAATCACGTGAGAGACCTCTTCAAACTCATGAAGAAAAACAATCTCAGAGGTCTTGCTCCGACAGAACATTGGAAAGCATCAACACTGAAGGTTATAGAGAGAGGAGGACGATTCATCATCCCTGCTTGTGAATTCAAGTGTAATGATTATGGTGAAGTGATTGGGCTCTTCTTGAATGACCATATTGAAAATCGTTCGTTCGAAGAGATATGTGAAGATATCCACAGTCAAGAAGGGTTGGTTGTGTTACCACATCCATGTGATCCATTCAGAAAACATACTGCTCTTAGGAGAGGATTACCTGCGAGGCTAATCACAAAACATGTGGATCTAATTGAAGGTATAAACTCTAGATGTTTTATCAATCTCTTCAATACCAGAGCCCAAAAATTGGCGAAGCGACTTGGAAAGCCGATGACTGCGGGAAGTGATGGGCACTCAAAACTAGAGGTAGGCCATGCCAAGACATGGCTCCAGGATATCGATACTGCCGATGATATTTATCAAGAATTGAAAAGAGGGAGAACGCAAATAACTGGCTACCCCTCTTTGTTTCTAGTTCACCTTCCAACCAATATTTGGCAAAGAGCGAGGAAGATTGCATATGACTGAGGTCACGATAAATCAAGGGCCAACTGCAGGGTCAACCATCAGCGTAGGAAAACTGCTTGTCCTTATTCTACTTGGAGTAATCATCTATCTCATTATGCTATTCCTAAATCAATGGGACGCAGTCATCGCCGCAGTTGCATCAATAGAGTGGTGGTGGGTAATCCCAGCAATGATGGGATTGAGCTTCCTCAATTATATTATACGATATGTAAAGTGGCAATACTACCTTCATAGAGTCGGAGTTCACTTCTCACATGCAGATAGTTTCAGCATATTTCTCGCAGGATTCACGCTAACAGTGAGTCCTGGAAAAGTTGGCGAAGTTATCAAAGGCTATTTCTGTAGGGATGTCGATGGAACACCAGTTGCAAAGACAGTCCCCATTGTGGTTTCTGAGAGATTGACCGATTTACTAGCCATGGTCATCATTGCTGCTACAACATTTCTATTCATCTTCTCTGGAGGAAATCAAATTCTCCTAGTTACCCTAGTGGGCGGCGCAGTCGTTTTAGGTGCACTTGTTCTTACAAACAAAGCATTCTATGATAAAATTCTCAAGAGAATGACCTCTTTCGGACCTCTGAAGCAATTCCAAGATAGCTGTGATGTGATAGAGGATACAATGGTTAGAACAATATCACCCAAACCTCTAGTAGTTGGAACAGCTATTAGTATTCCGGGATGGTTTATGGAGTGCCTTGAACTATGGCTACTTCTCAGTTTGATAACTAAAATGGGTCTTCCTTCATTGGCCCCAGCTTCTCTGCTTCTCTTAGTCCAAGCAACATTCATCCATGCAAGCGCTTCTGCAATAGGTGCGATTTTCATTATCGCTCCAGCGGGTCTAGGCGCATACGAATTCTACGCATATACAGCCATGACAATTTTTGGGATTGTTGGATCAATTGCAACAGCAAGCGTTCTTCTAATCAGATTTGTGACTCTCTGGTTTAGTGTTATCGTTGGATTCATAGCTTTAGGAATTGTAACGCGGCGAAACAAGACGAGGAACTGCGAAACGTCCCAGCAAGCTTAAAACATATCCAAACCTCGATGCTGCTGGTGAGTCGATATGTCTACACCCTTAGAGATAGCAATAAGCAATTCAGAAGAAGTAGTGATGGAAGATGAAATCAAACAAATCCTGAAGGATAAACCAAACTTCAACTTCTATTATGGTACAGCACCTACTGGACCTTTCCACTTCGCCTATCTCATACCATTCAACAAACTAATCCAGCTAGCAGAGATGGGGGGCAAGGGAACCATTCTCCTTGCAGATTATCATGCTCACTTGGACGACCAGAAAACGTCCTTCGAATTGATGGAACTTCGTTCCAAATACTACGAGGAATGTATTCGAGGAGTCATGGGTCCACATGCAAAGAAGTTCACATACATTCGTGGATCCACATACCAACACACGAAGGACTATGTTGAAGACCTCTATAAAATCGCAGCAAAAGTCACGACAACCCGGGCAAAAAGAGCGGCAAGTGAAGTTGTCCGGATGAGAGGAGAAGCCAAGGTCTCAGAGCTTCTATATCCTCTGCTGCAGATTCTTGATGTAAAATACTTGGAAGCTGATATCACAGTCGGGGGAATTGACCAACGGAATATCTACATGCTTGGCCGTGAGCTGCTGGAGTCAATCAATTATCAGAAGGGAGCATACATCTTTATGCCTCTTTTGCCATCACTCAAAGGTGGCGGCTCCAAGATGTCTGCAAGTGACCCTCTTTCACATATACGGGTAACAGATTCTCCCGAGAGTATAAAGACAACCATCAAGAAAGCGTACTGCCCGGCGGGAGACCTTGAAATGAATGCAATCACCTCAACTGTCCGCTATATCATCTTCCCCCGAATGGGAAAGATCGAAATCAAACGAAAGGAGAAATTTGGGGGAGATGTCGAATTCACTTCAATAGATGAGTTTGAGGTGGAATACAAAGAAAGCAAAATTCACCCTATGGATGTTAAGCAAGCAGTTACTGAAAATCTAATCGATATTCTTGAACCCACAAGAGATTATTTTGAGAAGCATCCAGACATCCTAGAGGAAATCAATAAAACGTTCAAATAGAAATCTCTGCTGAGGGGAATTCCCCTCAGCAATTTGTTCATTCTAGGCGTATTCCAAGACTATCAAGAAGTGCCGCTAAGTCAGCCTTTGAGAGGCTCTTCGCTTCTTCAAGGATGACGTCTATTTCTTCAGGAGCCATACCCTTGGTGATCAACTTTTCTCGTATCTGATCCATTTCCTCAGGCTTTTGAGCCAGAGCTTCCGTAGCCACTTCGGGTTCGACAGCTTCATCCCGTCCAGCAAGAGCGTCTGCGCGTCGGGATTCCTCCTGGGTAATCACTTCCTTCAAAAAGCCTGGTCTCTCGCTTGCTTTCATTGTAGCCAAGTCAGCTCGGAATGCATCCAACTCTGCCACACCGAGACCTGTGATTTCTACGAGTCGCTCAAGTAATTCTTCCACTTCTGGGACGTGCATTTCTATTGATTCATGCGGAAACTCGCTCACCGGTTTCTGGATTGATAATGGTTTCAATTCTTCATTCACTATTGCAGCAATGATTGCACCTCTGAAGAGCACATTGGCCGGACTAGGCACCCCACCTCGAGATAGGATCTTAATCATTCGATTCAGAGCTCGAAGTAGTTTGGGAATACTGAATACACGAACATAGAGCAATACAGCAGCTGCTGCCAGAATCATGGCAGCACCACCAGCTACTGTAATCAGTTGTAATGCTTCTTGTTGAGCAGATACATCTGATTGAATTTGTACAGAGATAGCTGATGATTCATATGTTCCAAGACCAAATGTGAAGGTCAGATTGAATGTGTACGGTTGATTCACAAGGAAGAACATTTGATAGGTTCCATTGGTCCAAGGCTCGTTTGTTCGTTCCGGATAATACGTTATATCAGCTTCATCATATGAAACAAGAAGATTGGCCCCACTGATGCCGTGATTATTATCCAGATCGTAGTAAGTTGCTAGAATAACAA
>CAYMLT010000164.1:0-7398 GCA_964391265.1 uncultured archaeon | reverse complement strand
GCCATACTAATCTCTGTATTCCTCTTTTGGGGAACGCTGGGTGATAGTGTCCGGGCAGGAACTTCGAATATATCAGAAATGGTTCAGGAAATAGGATTTGAGACCTCTCTCTCTGATGAATGGGAGTTACACTTCTCGACCTATCTAGGAGGGGTCTACGGAGAAAGTGTCGATGTCGCGATAGACTCTGACGCGAATGTGTATGCACTTGTATCAACCACCGGAAATGGGATACAGACAACATACAATCTCACAACCCCAGATGATACAGGCAACTACATCATCCTAGCCAAGTTCTCTTCTACAGGCACCGCTGCATATGTCATATGTCTAGCGGCAGGATTTCCATCAGCAATAATCTTGGACAGTTCAGAAAACCTCTATATCTGTGGCGAAACCACGGTCGCAGGATTCCCAACGACAGAGGGGGCATATCAGGAAACCAAGAGTGCACAATACCGCGATGGTTTCATTGTACACATTGATAGTGATGATGGTTCCATTCTTGAATCGACCCTTTTTGGAGGTGACACAATCATCTCTGATATCTGCCTAGATGGCTCCGACAACGTCTATGTGACAGGAAGGACAGAAGATCCAATACCGACATCTCCATCTCCTTACAAGAGTACTGTCAGCGGCAGTACGGAAGGATTTGTTGCCAAGTTCAGTTCAGACCTTGGCAGTTTTCTAGGGGGGACATTATGGGGAGGCGATTATATCGACGATGGATACAGTATCTGCCTTGATACAGAAGGCAACATCTATGCAGGCGGAATAACCAAAACTGCAGGAGGATATGAAAGCGATGATGCCTATATTGTCAAAATTAGTCCGGATTTTGCCCATCTCTTGTGGGACGATCGTATTGGCGCAACCGGAGACAAGATTGACAGGTTCAACGATATCACTTGGGACCCGGATGAAGAAAGGATTATTGCCATTGGCTGGACGCAGACTGAGGATTTGGCAGAGAATGCAGTATATAACTCAACGATGAGTGGGTCGGGTGACTGTCTTATTGTGGAGTATACAAAATATGGTATGCGCACAATGGTGAGTTATCTCGGAGGGACTTCCAACGAGTGGTTTTCGGATGTAGATATCAAGAATGGCTGTTATTACTTTATTGGCTATTCCGAGAGTGATGACTTTCCAATACTTAACTCCTATAGTGACGAGTTAAACCCTAGTCAAGAGATAATCTTCCTTAAGACCGACGAGAATTTTAATATCATCTACTCGTCGAATATTGGAGGGAGTAGTTCGGACGCTGGATTGTCGATAGCAATTGGTGAAAACGGGTTTGTTGCCATTGGGGGAACAACTCTAGGATATGGATTCCCGCTCTTGAACGCGTATCAAAGTGTACACGGAATGGATTCAATACCCTATGAGGATGCCTGTGTCCTTCTGCTGACTGAGCCAGACATTGAATGGACTGGAACTACCACAACTACCAGCACAACTACTCAGACCTCAACAACAACAGGAAGTGATACCACAGCAACCAATACGGGTACCACCGACATACCCACTAACGGAACTACTGGGCAACTTCCTGCAGGATTAGATCAGCTCTCAATAGTAATCACACTTGGATCAGTAGTAGTCATTATAGTTGTAGGTGTTTTGATTATTAAGAAACGGTGAGGGTGGAAACTATAGTAACAAATAAGAAAAAACAGTCTATCAATATATGCAATTGGCATTGCCATGATAGATACTGGAGATGAACCTAAAGCATTCATCGCTAGGTCTTTGGCTAATCCCGAACTCCAAGAATAACAGAATCCTCTAGAGCGTGAATGCCTCTCATCTGGTTTGCTTCCATGGCGATGAATTGATGCTCACCACGTTCAACCACTTCATCACCAGATGAAATTATTGCTCTACCTTTCAGAACAAGGAAGAAAGCAGAATGGTTTGCAATGTGTGGAGGGATTTTATCTCCTTCGCCAAGAAAGATCCTTACAACTGTGTAGCCATCTCTCTCTACCAGGGCAATCTTGTTTGGTCCGCCTTTTGGAAATACAACGTTTTCGAATGTATCGCCACTACTCATGAGTATTCACAAGAGGAACAACCATTCCATCCCATATAAACTATAGTTAATGCACATGATGTGTTCTACCAAGAGTCATAATGGACAAGTGATTCTTCATACCGATCCGGAGCAGGTTTCTCTTCAGCTGGATAACCTATTCCAAATGCAGCGAAAGGAACAACGTATTCAGGCATATCAAATGACTCACGGATAGCGGCAACACGTTCAGGAATAGGATAGATTTCTAGCCATACTCCTCCAAGTCCGAGACCATGTGCAGCCAAGAGGATGTTGAGAGATGCAGTTGCGCAATCCATTTGCCATCGCTCCTCCCATTGCTCTCTTGATTTGTCAAAGCATACAATGATTGCAAAAGGAACATCTCTGAGCATCTTTGCATAAGGATAAGCGTCAATAATCTTCTCCATCTGACCTTGATCTCTCACCACTACAAATTGCCACAACCGCTGACCTCCTGAATTCGGGGCACTCATTCCGGCTCTCAAGATCGTCTGCAATGTTTCATCAGATATATCGCCCATAGTGAACTTTCTGATACTTCTGCGAGTGTAAAGCGCTTCTAGAATTTCCATAACGAAAAAAGTGAATCCAAATCTAATAAGGCGAATCTACTACGCAATAACATTAGCATTCTTGCCTTGAATAGTACCTTTTAGTATAAACAAGTCTACATACAAGCCATTCGAGGTAATGATGTGATGCGACTAAAAGAACTTCTCAAGAGATTTCTTGAATGGTTCGAAGGCACCGGCGATGAATTAGACTTCATAAAAGTGTCAGAAATACAGCAGAAGAAGTAGCTAATGACATTTATGCCAACTGATTTAGTGTAGGAAGGCTCGTATTCCTGACCATACCATGGATATGCCAGCTTCATCAGCCGCAGCAATCGACTCACTGTCTCGAATCGAACCTCCAGGGGCAATAATAGCAGACACCCCTCGTTTTACTGCGGCATCAATAGAATCACGATAAGGAAAGAATGCATCTGAAGCCATTACAGCACCCATAGCACGATTGCCAGCACGAGATAACGCCAATTCGACGGCACCAATCCTCGAAGTCTGGCCCATCCCTATTCCCAGTGTTTTCGTTCCTTTGCTGATTAAAGCAGAGTTAGATTTCACATGTCTGATAACTTTCCATGCAAAGAGTAAATCCTTCATCTGTTGCGCCGTGGGAGCCTTCTTCGTAACCACCGAGAGGTCATCTTCACAGAGTGTCCGTGTATCAGAAGGCTGCACAAGGAGCCCATTTGGAACAATGCGAATTGATAGATGAGGCATCTGATAATCTTTGAATTTACAGAGAATGATATTCTTCTTCCTTGATAGAATCCTAAATGCCTCATCATCATAATCTGCTGCAATGATACCATCCACAAACATTGCATTAAGTTTCTTTGCCAATCCAGTTGTAATTCTACGATTGAATCCCATAACTGAACCAAATGCAGAAAGGTTGTCTGTTGCAAATGCATCATCAAAAGCACTTTCGATGTCATCAGCAGTAGCAAACCCACAGGGACTTGTATGCTTGATAATCGCGCATGCAGGGTCGGAGTATTCAGAAAACAAACCCATTGATGTAGAGAAATCGACCAGATTATTCAAAGACACCTTTTTTCCATGCAGTTGCTCGAAGAATGAATCCTTGTCTGGCTGAAGATAGTATCTTGCCTCTTGATGCGGATTCTCACCATATCTGAGGAAAATAGGATTCTCATATGCACTAACAAAACTGTCAGGAAATTGCATCTCAGATGTAAGGTATTGACTAATCGCAATATCATATTTTGCAGTGTGTAGAAAGGCTTTTTGAGCAAGTTCCTTCCTCAGTTCAGTTGAAACATCATTGTTGGTTATTGCAATTACCACCCTATCATAATCATCTGGAGATGCAACTACTAACACTTCATGGTAGTTCTTTGCAGCCGCTCTAAGAAGAGTCACCCCTCCAATATCGATGTTCTCCAATGCTTCGCGCAATTCGTGAGGTTTTGAAATCACCTGTCCGAAGGGATACAAATTGCATACTACTAACCCGAAAGGCGGGATATCCAGTTCCTCTAGCTCTTTCTGATGAGCGCTAGTTCCAAGAATGCCACCCATTATCTTTGGATGAAGAGTTTTTACTCGACCATCGAGCATTTCTGGGAATTCTGTCAAGCTGGATACTGTCTTGACTTGAATCCCTGAGGACTCAAGAAGGCGTGCAGTCTTCCCAGTACTATAGAATGTAAAATGGGAAGTAATCGTTCTACAAAATTCAACAATGCCTTTCTTGTCAAAAACACTGATTATTCCCTGGCGCCTTTCCAATCGACAACACCATCAAAGCTGGCGAATCGTTTGCTCGCACGATACGGATTCCAAATAAATTGATTGCTTCAAATTGCTAGCTGAACTGCCTCTTGGCCTTATCAAGTACAAATTGGTTTCCAATGGCGCCTTGACTAATCGCACCATCCTCGGCAACGTCAGGATCAGGAATAAACTTTTCATAACGTAGAATACCTGTCATAATGACCTTGGTTCCCCGAACATGCTCATCCCACCATTGAAGGTAGCGGATGTAAACTACTTCCAGACTAGGTAGAACGAGTACTCCACCGCCTTTGGCATTCTCGGCCACTCCTTCTAGAGTGACTTCTTGGTCAATCATATCATGCAGCGAATTTCCTGTCATTATGGATGAAATACTTCTTCTTCCATATCATTGTACTTCTGATACATCCAGATTCTCTGTAAGAAGTACCAATAGTGACAAAGGATTATATTCTCCCTTGAATCCGATTTGATGGAGGATATTGGCATGACGGAGTGGAAGGATGAAATTCTGAGACATATGTGGGAGCAGATGAAACTTGATGAGTGTCTAATTCGTGATAGTTGGCTTTTTGACGGGGATTGGAATCAGAAGATCTATGCTTTTCCAAACGATATTCAGGTTAAATGCAATCTAGGTTACAGTTCGAAGTCTTTCGCAGAATTGGAAATTGACACAAGTATTGAACTAAAGCAAACACTACAAAACCTTCTTGGTCAGAATATTGAGATTAAACCCAAAAAGAAGGACAAGAATAGAATCATAATCGAAATTAGTGTAAAATCAAACAAGGATTATATGTGGTTGCTTTGGGAGCTTTTCACCATTCGATAACCAGACATAGTATTTCGAGGAACACTGGAAGCCGAACACTGCAAGATCGCGATTACAGCGTTTCCCATTCTCGTTTCAATACAGAGTACATGACTTCAGATCGAAACTTGCCTTTGAATCGTGTATTTTCACGAAGAATGCCTTCTTCGGTAAAACCTAGTCTTTTCAACATGTTTCTTGATTTTTCGTTAATAGAAAATGTGTGAGCGTCAATTCTATTTAGTTCAAGTTCCTCGAAACCATATGAAATAACAGCCCTAAGTGCCTCACTCATCAAGCCTTTGCCCCAGCAATCACGAAGAAGGTCGTATCCAATTTCTCCTCTGGAATTTTTCGTGTCAAGTTCTTCAAAGGTACAGGTTCCAATGAATGTATCAGTTTCTTTCAACGTAATTGCCCATGCTAAACCAGTCCCTTTCTCGAAATAGGCAAGGAATTCCTCTATTAGCTCCTCAGCATCTTTTAGAGTGAAAAAGCGTCCCATTCCAATCATGTCAGTTATCTCCTCATCGGAGAAATTCTGAAAAACGCCTTCCGCATCCTGTAGTCCTATTTCTCTAAGAATTAGTCTTTCGGTTTCCAGCTGGGGGAATGTATTGTGAGAATTCATAGCATATCCTCTTGAGAAATTCTAGTAACGCCCAAGTGAGCTTAGACATGTTATAGGAATATGGTATTACGCAAAATAGAATTCAGCACCAAAGGTCAAAAAAATTGGAGAAATACATCAAAAGTTTCAATACCGTTCACGGTATCATCTAATTTGGAGGATAGAAAAAATGAGAGAAGCAAAAGAATATGGAATTCACAGCTATGGTATTTTTCTGCAAAAAGATTTGAAGGATTTTAAGCAGCTGCTTCCTCACAAGGTGCAAGTATCTGCAATCATTGCCTGTCATCCATCAGATACCGTAGATTTCAAGAAGGCCTATTTCATATTCATTGAGGGAAAGGATATTCCGGATTTCAAGTATCCAGATCATATTAGGGATAATGATAGTGGTGAAACTTGTGTGTATATTTTCAGGTCATCGCAATACTACGATAGTTACGTAGACCTACTGAGATATGAAAAACCTATTGTACTATGGTGGACACCGGATAAAAACCGTTGGCAGTTGGCAACTGGAAAAGCAGAACCTGTTGGCGAAGGAGAGGAAAAATAACCTTGTCATCGAGAATCAAGTAATAGCGATTTCTAGACAGAATCTGCCTAGAAAGCTATCCTGATTATATGCCACTTATATCGAAATAGTGATTCCAATGACGGTCAACAGTAATTCAGGTGGCTATCAGCCAAGAGTAGGGTCGTTTTACACATTCCCCCAATATGCAGTGATTAGCCTAATCCTGACACCAATTATTGCCTATGTGCTCGCGTTTTATGGATATATTCCATATGATCCACTTTATTCTGCGCTCGCTGGATTTGCTTTTGCCATCGTCTACGTGAGCTATCGGGCGTATTATTGGACACAATATCGAAAAGATGAACGAAAGCAAATCAATGCCGCTGAAGGAGAAGCACTCGAATAGTCAGAAGAGATTCTCTTCAAAGGAAACCCGATTTGATGGGCACACTCCTTTCTTTGAGAATTCATTACATTCAACTCGCGACTCGTTCATTCTCGGTAGGGGACAAATCCGAAGTGCTCATCAACCAGCTTTGTTGCGGAAGCAAATTTTGCAACTTCGTTGGGATTTTCAAAATGCTCACCATACTCATTATAGAAGTGTTCAGCGAATGCATCCAGAGCATGTCGGAGCGTCTGACTGGATTTTGTTGCGACCAAGACGCAAGCCACTGAGAACTTGTAGGTTCTCTGAAGGACCAAGACGCCATTCTCAAGCAGGATTTCTTGTACCGCTCCTTTCTGAACTGATTCATCGAGAATCATTGCTATACCCTGCAACATACCAGAGAATAAGGCGTCCTGAGCAATTGCTTCATCTTTGCTCCAATCATAACTGAAGAGCGGAATCCCACCATTCGTTTCAAAAACAGTAAGTCGCAATACTCTGAATGGGAGTATGTAGGCGAGTTTGGGAAACCCTACGAAGGCGATTGCAATAGGAATAACACCGACGGAAAGCAAAAGGAGCCACAGTCCAGGATAAGCGAAGTGCAAACCAAGTCCAAGCCCTACTGGCCATACAATGGAAAGTAT
>CAYMLT010000163.1:0-7404 GCA_964391265.1 uncultured archaeon | reverse complement strand
GTATTGAACAATTAAGGATAGTCCCACCTTCGCCTGAAGGAGGTCCCTCAGTGGCATGGGCGCTTCTGAGAACCTACATGCACGGAATATATCATACTGGTCAGATTGCCAAGATTCGTAGAATAATTGGAGCCCCTGAACTGCATCAAGAGAATGTCAGCAGCTGGGATCTTGCCGTTGACTCGGTTGCCAATCTTATTCATGGATTTCTACACGATTCGATACAGTTCTAATCTATATCCTGAACTCAGGTAATTCACCATATCTATGGCAAGCAATCCAATGCTCTGGTTCAACCTCGCGATACTCTGGTACATCAGTCTTGCATTTCTCCTGGCAATATTCACAACGAGGGTGAAAAACACAACCTGTTGGCGGTTCAGTTAGATCTGGCGGCAAACCGGGAATTCCTCTCAGTAGAAGTCCCTTCTCTCTTATGCGCCTCATCATCTCCATTGATGGATTGCTCATGAGAAATGCACGAGTAAATGGGTGACTTGGCTGCTTGAGAATAGTGATTACATCACAGAATTCCACCAACCTTCCTCCCGTCATGACACCGATTCTTTCTGACGCCTCTGCATGCAGTCCAAGATCATTGCTGAGTAGAAGCATAGTGAGCTTCAGTTTTTCTCTAACTATTTGGATGGCATCCATTATTCTTCTCTGAACACCAACATCTAACGCGGTTGTCGGTTCGTCCAAAATCATGAGGACCGGATTCATAATCAGGGCCATTGCTATCAAGATACGTTGATCTTCACCCATGCTGAATTCCTTAGGTTTCAATGCCTGTCTGATATCGACATCTCCCAATTCGACAAGATCTAGCGCTTGAAGGACCCTTCTCATAACTTCTCTTTCAAAGAGGATATCATCGTCATCATGCGCCCATAGAGCTTCAGCAGTCTGTAACTGAATATTGGTGTAAGGATTCAATGACTTTGTTGTACTTTGGGGTACATAGGTGATTTCAGCACCTCTTATCTCCCTGAACTTCTTTTCATCAAGGGCTAGGAGGTCATTACCCTTGTACATTATCCTTCCTTCAACACCAGGTAGGTTTTTTCCAAGATCCTTTGATACAAGTCCCTTCTTCCTGGCATCTTTTCTCTGATCCCAAAGTTCGCGATTGGTTTCATCACCTGAGCCTGTACCATATTTGGCTACGCTTTCAAAGATTCCAAGAATGGCAAGTGCGACGGATGTCTTTCCAGCTCCAGACTCGCCCATTAGACCTATAGCCTCTCCTTCTCGAATGTAAAAGCTAACATCTTCAACAGCCTTGACTATTCCTCTTGTTGAGGTATAGTAGGCTTTCAGGTTCTCGACCTTGAGAAGGTAATTTGCCTGGTCATCTGACATATGTTTACGATGACAACTAAAGCAATTATAGTCTACTGATAACGCAGCATATCACCAGCAGGGTTAAATCACGACGCATTTTTCGCCTGTGTTCACGGAGCAAATGCTTGATGAACGTAATTGACAGAAACATTGCTGCTATCTACTTCACGTTTGCTCTGCAATCTTTGGGTCAAGCGATATTTTGGCAATTTGGCACGTATTTTCTCAAAGATGAACTGGGTGTTCTCAATTTTGTAACGCTCACTATCATCTGGTCAATTCCTTCATTTGTGACCATTCTAGCTGTTAATTTCTGGGGCGCTACCTCTGACAGAAAGGGTCGCCGAAAGCCATTCATGATTATCGGATTTGCAGGGTTCTCAGGTACCTTTCTGCTTCTCTCATTTGTGCAGACCGGTATACAATTCCTACTAATCACAGCAGCTGGAGCTATCTTTTCTGCAGCCGCGATACCTGCCGGACAGGCTCTTGCAACTACTGCAACTGAGAAAAAAGGGGAGCGATTGGGGTGGATGCTTGTCGCCCAGTCTGCAGGGTGGTTTGTTGGTGCGTTCGGTAGCGGTTTTCTTTATGATATTATTGGGATGTTCAATCTTTACAGAATTGCGGGTTTGGCTTGCATTTTGGCTACGATGATTTGTGCATTAGTTGTCAAGGATGTCACAATTGCTCCTTCTGAGATTCGAAAGAGGTCATCTACACTAACGATCCTCAGGATACCTGGAATGGCTAGGCTAGCCATGGCTGCAGGTATGAGTTCTATGGGCATCGTGTCAATAACGTCATTGATGGCAATAATGATTGTTGACGAGTTGGGCGGAGCTACTGCATACGTGGGACTAGCTAATGCATCCGCCACACTTCTAGCCGTATTCATAACCGGCTACATTGGAAAAGTGATAGATCGACGAGGCCCAGCCGGAGTTCTCATGGGTGCCTACGCATCATATGCAATATTCGCTGTAGGCTTTGCACTTGTGAGTGATCCTTTGACCGCCGCGCTTCTCTACGCTCTTCCCATCTATCCGCTATCTAACACAGCTGCTTATGCCTTCGCTGCGTTACTATCAGGAGATGAGGAACGAGGGAGTGCGATGGGTTTAGTAAATGGTGCCCAGAATGCTGGAAATGCAATTGGTCCCTTAGTTGGAGGATTCTTTGCTGAATACATATTTCTCAGAGTTCAACCAGTCTCATGGATCAATATGGTGTTTAATCTCGTGGCTTTGCTTTTCGCAATTTCACTTGTCCCAATTGCCTATTCACATCATAGTAGATCCATAGAGATAACAGATATCGATGAATCAGAATATGCCAATTAATCCAGCTAGATTCTCTCCGCTTTAATTAGTGATTCACATTTTGGACATAGCCCGCTATTGGTTTCCACCCACTCTATCTCATCCAAATCAAGTTCTGCCAGGCAGTGGGGACATTTGCTTGGGAAAATGTATCTGTCCAAGAGGATGTCTTCCGAATCTTCTGCTTCCATATCGAAGTTCTTATCATCAACCATCGAATCGTCCTTTTCGACAACTGATTGATGCAAAGCATCTTCTTTGGCTTTGCTTTTCTCAGATTCAATGATACAAACACCACAACTAATCAGAACAAAGTAAAAGAGGATACTGATGCCTGAGGTAGCAGGTATTAGAATTATAGCTACCGCTGTTAGGATGCAGAAGATGACCCTGTCTGATGAAATATCATTCTTGCTCTCCTCTCCTACTGCCAATGTGATTGCCTCATATGTATTTATTCGCCTACCGTGATAAGTGATTCACACTCCGGACAGAGAGCTGTTTTTGAATCAATCCAGCTAACCTTGTCAAGATGCAAATCTGCAAGACAATGCGGACATACTTTTGGAAATGTATAGTGATCCTCAGCAATCTCGAATGAACTACCATCGCTAATCGGATTATCCTCGTATGTTTCAGCAACGGTCATAGCATCGGATAGAACTCTTTGCTGGCTCTGCATCTGTCTACTCGCAAATGCTGCTCCTTGGCAGATAAAGAGCAAGAAGAATAAAAGTGTAACAAGAGCTATCATCAACGTGATACCATTTGTAAGAGGCGCAAAAACAATAGCCACCACTATTATGGCTGTTACGACATAGAAAACATTCCTTCCTCGTTTGTTTTCTTGATTAGATGCCGACACAATCTCTCCCTATTCCAAATCAATCTCTCTTCCACTGATAAATGCATGTTCCACTTTGCTGTAGAATTCGAATGGATGGCCTGACCATATGATGATATCTGCGTCTTTTCCTGGCTCAAGAGACCCCACCCTCTCATCAATACCAAGAATTTCTGCTGGATTGATTGTGACGCATTTCAGCGCATCATCCCGACTCATCCCATCCTTAATCACATACATGGGGAGCAATGGAAAATAGTTCATTGGCGTTAGTGAATCTGTCTGAAGAGCGACCTTGACTCCAGCTTTGTTCAATTCAACTGCTGTGAAGAATCCACGATCTCTAGTTTCGGGTTTGCTCACCCAGTAGATAGTAGGACCAACAACTGCAGGGACCCCTGCATCTGCAATATGCTCTTTGATTTTATGTCCTTCTGTGCAGTGAATAAGCACAAGTCGAAGATTGAACTCCTTGGAAATTCTAATTATCGTAGCGATATCATCTGCCCTGTGAGCATGTGCATGTAGTGGGATCTCTCGTTTAATTACCTTAGCGATGGTTTCCATACCTAGATCCCGTTTTGGTTTCTTGGGCTCTGCCTCTCCTTTCTCCTTTGCTTCACGTGCTTTTGCCCCATATGCTCGCCACTCCTCAAGGTAATTTAATCCTTCAGTGAATGTCTTACGGAGGAGTGAAGCTGTCCCCATCCTCGTTGATGGCACCCGTTTTTCATTTCCGTGAACTCGCTTGGGATTTTCTCCTAAAGCTATCTTGAGACCTGATGGGGATATGACAATCATTTCATCGACAACGCCTGATCCATTTGGTTTTATAACAAAGGCTTCTCCGCCAATGACATTTCCTGACCCCGGTCCGGTATTGATACAAGTGACTCCTCCTTTCAGAACCTCCTTCAAAGATGGGTCATCCGGATTGAATGAATCTATTCCTCTTAATTCGGGAAAGAGCGGTGATGTCATCTCATTGCCATCAGCACCTGCCCATCCTATTGATCCATCAAAGAGTCCTTGATGACAGTGTGCATCAATGAAACCAGGAAGCACATACTTGCCTTCCGCTTCAATCACATCTGCATTCTGAGGAATCTTGATGTCTTTACCAACAGCATGAATTTTCTCCTCATCAAATACTATTATCCCGCCTTCAATGAGGCCATTCACTGGACAAAGAATGGTTGCGTTTCTGATAGCTTTCATGTGAATCTCCTCTCTATGTTTGCTCTTTCACCAAAAGGTTGAGAAAAACCTTCTGATAGCCATCATCTTGATTAGTTCGTGCGTTCATATTCTAGGTATGCCATCAGCTTGCACTATTGGGGCTAAGAAACTTCCAGGTAGGATGTATCTCTTCAAAAACAGAGATATGGTTTATGAGGATTTCAAGGACAAAGCTGTATTTACTGAACGCATGTTTGCAGTGAGGGGGATTGATATTTCTGAAAGAGATGAGGCGGGTGTGTCGATTGGTGTTAATAGCTCTGGTCTTGCAGGTTGCAGTTCTTCTGTGCTGATTAATGAAGGCGCGGCATACGATATCCTTCTTGAAGAGATTCTGAGAGATGCGAGTACCATTACAGAAGCTGAGGAAATTGTAAAGAAAGCACTTGATGCAGGCGAAGAATACCAATGGTGCAATTTTGTTCTTGCATCGATTCACGAAGTTGGCGTAATTGAGCTTACTAGTGATGCTTATCATCTTGAGAGGGATGAACACTATATAGTCAGAACTAATCACCATCTCAAGCTACCAACAGCCGATGTTGTGCTTAATGCATCCAATGAAGAACGAGAAGCTTGTGGCCCTCTTACTTCTAGCCAACATCGTCGTCAGGTAGCTTCGGAAATGATTGAATCTGCAACTGCATTCCAAGATTTCTTATCCCTCGTGAGTACACATAGTACTTCCAGAGGCTTTGATTCAATATGTCGACACAAGAATGCCATCGTTTCGAGTGAAGCGCTTCTTGGTGAAACCTCATACAGCTACATTATCGAGATGACTCTACTTGGAGACCCTATGCCTGAGATCGTCTTTCATGTTGCCCGAGGAAATCCCTGTTCTGATCCTTTCAAGCAAGTGCTAGTAGATTTTAGTAGCGATTCGGATACACGTTTGAAAATCGCTGAGACTTTTCCTTAGGTTATTACCATCGGAGAGAATGTGACATGGAATTTGAAAAACTAAAGAAAGCATTGCGAGGCCCCGCAATCACCACTGTTACTCCCTTTACATCTGACCTTTCAGAGGTAGACATTCAGGGAATGAATCGAAATCTTTCATATCTTATTGACAATGATGCTCAACTGATTATACCCTGTGGAAATACTGGAGAATTCTATTCTTTGGATGAAACAGAATGGCTCACTGTAGTCAGTACCTCTAAGGAAATTGTTGGAGATAGAATGACCGTTGTCGCTGGAGTTGGCAATTCACTCCGATGTGTGCAACACCAAATTGAGTTATGCAAAGCGCATGGAATTGATGGTATCATGGTGATGTACCCCCAGCATGTATTTGCTTCAGAAAAAGGCGTTTTGAACTATTATGGTCAAATTCTCGAAGCATCAAAAGGGATTGGTGTCGTCCTATACAAGAAGGGTCCTTTACTTTCGGATGAGATTCTTGGTAAGCTGATGCAACATTCAAACTTGGTTGCAGTCAAATATGCCTTCGGACGCATTGTAGATTTCTCTCGAACCATCCATAAATTGGGTAAGAAGATTGTATGGTCTTGTGGAACAGCTGAACGGTTTGCGCCTTTCTACTGGTTAGCAGGAGCTGAAGGTATCGCAACTGGTTTGGGTAATTTTGCACCTAGGATTGCTAATGAAATGTATACTGCACTTTCCAATGGAAACTTCGATGAGGCAATGTCCCTACAGCAACTTGTCACGCCATTTGAGGATTTGAGAGAGGGGCATGGAAAAGCTGACAATGTTCCTGTAGTAAAAGCCGCGATGGATCATCTCGGATTGGCTGGAGGGGATTGTAGACCTCCCATACATACTCTCACCAGTGAAGAACGAAACGCATCTGTGCAGGCTATTTTGCACTGGGGTCTCTAGGATCTCTTCAATTTCAAAGCGGCTATATCTAATGTTATCGCTCTGCATTCTAGCAAAGATTCATGTGTACGATTTCACATCCATTGTACTGGGGATGTAATTGGTAAGACCTGGACCTGGATGTGCGGTATGGGAGATTACTCTTAGATGCAATCTAAATTGCATCCATTGTGGATCTGCTGCTGGAAAAGCAAGACCAGATGAACTATCGACAGACGAGGCAATTGATCTCTGTCATCAACTAAAAGGAATAGGCTGTCAAGGAGTCGCCATGATGGGTGGTGAACCACTAACTCGCCATGATTGGCCTGAGATAGCAGCCACTATTCGAGAACTTGGTATGGATCTATCTCTGATTACAAATGGGTATGCCATTTCACAGAGTGTATTTGATAAGATTCAGCAAATCAATCCAGAATTGGTAACTGTTAGTCTCGATGGAGGAACTTCAGAAGTACATGATAGAATTCGAGGAGTTGATGGCTCCTTTGAGCATGCAGTTCGGACAATAAAGAAATTCGTTGCAATGAAATTGCCTACCGGTGTAATCACTACTGTTCATAAAATGAATCTTCGGGACTTGAAGGTAATTCGTGAGATCATTTTGGGTAAAGGGATTGCATGGCAAATACAGATGGCAGCTCCATTCGGACGGCTAACTCGTAACTACGTTTTATCGAAGGAGGAATTCTATTCGGTGGCCATGTTCATCGCATCATCCCAGAGGAGATATTCAAAGAAGGAAATAATGGTAGCTGGTGCGCATGATATGGGATATTTTTCAGATTTTCTTTCTCCCATTCA
>CAYMLT010000162.1:0-7415 GCA_964391265.1 uncultured archaeon | reverse complement strand
AGCTTTCAGAACGGTATGAGCATCCTGATGTGATACTAAACCAGAAACAATTGAAATCAGGTCGTTCCCACAGCAATTGCAAATGGTCGACCCAAGTATAGCGGCCTCGATTTTTTCAAATGCTGCCAGGACGCTCTCCTTATTGTCAACCCTGCGCATATTGATGCGTCCATCCTGTAGAAGGGTTATGCTCAGCTCACCTGTATCAGCTCTACCATACCCGAGGTCTCTACTACACTTAACAACTTCAAAAACATCGGAAAGGCATTCAGAGTAATCGCACAGCAGAGTAGAATCAAATACTCCAAATTTAATCTGTTCTCCAACGGGGACTCCATTGTGAACTCGAAGCTCCGCCATTACTTTTTGGTCTGTATCCTTGCACGGCCGGGTTAGAAGTACTCCTCCTTCAGGTAATTCTGTTACTGTGCGGAATCTGATGCTTGTTTTCCGTTTTTGCAGAGATTCTAATTCAGAAAGCAATCCAGCAAATTCATCGAGCTTAAGCAGGGGACATCGGTCTAATGTGGCTGAGTCTACTAACACCGCACGAGTGAAACTTGCACATTTGGGGTAACCACACAAGCCACAATCAAATTGGGGGCTAGCCTTAACCGAACGTGTCCAAATACTACTCATGAGAACAGCCTTCACTTTGAAACAAATGTGTTATGCAGTTTAACGTATCGATTGGAACATTCAAGTGGTGAGAGCGTCAGTTTTATTAGAAGTGCCAAATCCTGTTCGATAGAGGGTTATCCTTGGAATCAATTCGCGGAAAACTGCGTTGGAACGAACGTTCAGAGCTTGCTAAGACAGTGTTCTTACTGACCATTGTCGTAGTGGGAACTCTTGGGGGTTATGGAATCTTCATGCTAAGTATGGGAACTAGCAGTCCGCTAGTAGTCGTAACAAGCGAATCAATGGAACCAACTCTCTACAGAGGAGACCTTCTAATCCTTCAGGCAAGGGCACCGGAGGACATACATCTTGGTGATATTATTGTGTATCTTGATACCACTTGGCATTCAGATGGACCCATAGTGCATCGTGTGATAGAGATACAAGAAGACAACGGCACGTATTACTTCATAACAAAGGGCGACAATAATTCAATGCAAGATCCATACGAGAGAACTCCCGACGAAATTGTAGGTGTTGTTGTAATGACAATTCCCTGGCTTGGAAATGTGAGTTTATTTCTCAGAAGCACCGTCGGATTTGCTACAATGATTGCAATCTTCTTTCTGATACTCATAGTACCTGAATTTGTATGTAAGGATGAGGAGGATAAGACTCAGCCTAATACGCCATCTCAAGATACTGGGGAATAACAAACAACGAAAAGCCATAAGTTGGATTTGAACTCAACTTTCCCATGATTCGCAGAACAAGGGCTTATGTAGTAATCTTTCTTCTAGCTTTGGTGATTGCGGGTGACTCGTTTTCCATCGTCTTAATAGATGAAGTAGAAGCAGACAACTTGACAATCATTGACTACGATTATGAAGGGATATTGCAGGACGAAACACAATACTTCGTTCTGTGGAATCATGGAACTAAGACATTTGAACTTCAGGTCAACATTAGCGCATTGGAATTCGAAGGTGCAACTGGATGGCCAGATTTTGAATTGATGATGTATGAATTTGATGACCACGATTATGGGAATAATTACTTGAAACGCAGTCAAACGGATGCAAATTATAGCTGCAGAATAAACTTTGAAATAGAAGGCGAGGAACGTTTTGTTGTTGCGGTTCATAATCAGGACACAGTCGATGACGCAATCTACAACATTTCCTTGGTTTCTTTTGAAGCAGTTGATTTCCAATACACCTCAATGTTTAAGATGGATGATATTGATTCACCTAGAGAAGATACCATTGGTTTTACATATTTCGAAACAGCTAATCCATACCTGTATCGTTTGGAGGGATTTTCCGAAACTAGAGTCATTGTAGAATGGACGAATCTTGGAAGCGAGGAATACTACTTCTTCATTTATAACAAGGGTGAAACCTGTGATATTTTCGTTGGACTACTCGGGTTTTCCTATTACTATACATATCCATCTCTTACTGCTTTGGTCAATGATTTTGAAGATCTTGATGCTGGAAAGGATGACGAGGAACTAATTCTATTTAATATTATCAATTCAACGTGTGGTGGTACATTCACGTGTGAAGCAAACCATCGATATAGATTCTGGATTGACGTTGGACTCGACGACCTTACTACATACATCTACTTCGATACGCTTGGTGCAGCAGAAATAGACTATGATGCAGATCTCCTTGCTGGGAATCCTGATGATGTGGTTTCGATAAGACCTTCCTTCACTGATCCATGGTTAGAATATCGCCAACTGGCACGAGATGCCCAGTATGCATTACTTGGTGTGGGAGCCATTGCTGTAGGAATAGTAGGAGGACTCGGCTTCACAATCTGGTATTGTAGGAAAAGATACTACTGATGATGGTGAAGGTGCACCAAGATGTACTGCCGCAGGAGATTCACTTATCAATCACCTGACTGCCCGAACGTTATCTCGTGGATTGTGAACAAATCATGGTTGTATCACCTCTAAACGACATCGATGGTGACCACGCTGCAAAAATCGCGCGTTTGTCCGTTCTCTCATCGTTTAGTAGACTGACCATGGCATTTACCCAGATTGTTCTTCCTCTGTTTGTTCTAGCTATTGGCTTCGATGAGTCCTTCTATGGATTCATGGTAGCCGCAGCAGGGTATGTCCAAGGAGTAGTTCTATTCCCTGCAGGTATGTTTAGTGATAAAAGAGGTAGAGGACAAGCAATCCTTCTCGGTGGAATGTTTTCAGGATTTTGTATTCTTCTTATACCTTTCACAAAAGATGCAGTGTTCCTTCTCATTCTTTATGGAATGAGTGGGATTGGAACAGGTTTCACCCGAACATCAATAGATACTCTGATTGCAGACCATACAAAAAAGGGGAATGAGAGAACACGCTCATACGGATACACCACTGCTGCGGCAGTTATCGCGGCAATGTTCGGGTCCTTCTTCGCAGGATTCTTTCTTGACCCAATCGCATTTCCCTTTATCAGCCAAGAAATGCTGAGATATGCTATTCTGTTCTGGTTGATGGCTTCATTTAGAATGACGACTGGAATCTTTGGAATATACACTGAAAGATGGCTATCTGTGAATGATCCTAATGGGGAGTTCGATGAAGAGATACAGGTAGAAGAATCAATCTCGACAACAGAAGAAGAAACAACAGAGAAACAAGACACTGAAACCGCCTTGTTGTTTGGGACAACACAGTTGCTGATGGGCATCAGCTCAGGCATGGTAATACCCTACCTGATTCCTTGGATATATGCCGCTTTTACACCTGATTTAATTGTTCTCGGTAGCGTTCCTGCCATTGCAAACATCACTCTGGCAACTGGAACACTGGCAGTTGGACTTTACAGTGAACGCATTGGAAAAATCAGGATGATTTCAGGACTCTATCTGATGGCCCCTATACTCATGATGGGGATTGTCTACAGTCCCTGGTTCCTGCTGATGATTGTGTTCTATGTTGCTCGAAATGCTGTTGCCAACATGAACCGCCCAGTCTTCAACTCGCTTTTCATGGATGAAGTTGCTTTATCGAGAAGAGCCAGAGCATTCTCGATCACACGCGTTATGTGGCAATTTCCTAGACAAACTGGTACCCTTCTAACAGCTTTCTTGTTAGTATCCTTTACAGGAATCGTAGAGTATGGACTCATCGTTTTTCCAATTGCGATGCTCCTATACCCAGTTTCAGTTATTCCAATGTATCTTGCAGTAATAAGAAATGCGAAGATTAGAAAAACCAAATACGAGATTATGAATGAGTAATGAAGAGTGAATAAATATTCATTCTAAATATGAAGAGTAGATTTAATAGAATGTTTCATCCTGATATTAGAGTGAGGGCAATGTTGTGAGAATTATTCAAGTTATTACTGTGATCCTTTTTTCTTTACTAATAGTACAACCAGCAACAGCCATAGCTTCTGTTGAAGGGGAATCAGTCATATTATCAGATGCACCACCCAGACTTGATCTGATGACAGGACCCTATATACATCACCTTCAGTACGAGGTTATTCCGCAGGATGACGAACAGGTGTTGGCACTATTGAATAATGAGATAGATGTTATCTCCAATCCAATAGACATATCATTTCGTAATCAACTTGTAGACGACCCGAATGTACAACTTGAAAAGGCGATTAGAAATGGTTACGGATACTTGACTATTAACTGTGACAAATATCCATTGAGTCTCACATCATTTCGAAGAGCATTTGCCTTTGCGTTCAATAAAACACAGGTTGTTGAAGAGGTCTGGGAGGGTCTTGCTGTCTGTCAAGACTCGCTTGTACCTCAAGTGAATCTATTATCAATCGAAGGTAATCTGCCTTACAATTATTATGATGCAAACATTGCCCGAGCGAATGAGATACTAGATAATGCAGGATTCGATGACATTGATTCAGATGGTTATCGTGAGGCTCCAGATGGCAGTGATTTTGATATCCGTATCGAGTGTGCAAATTCTGCAAACACCGCTATTGAGATAGGTCAGATTGCTGCTGATGCTCTAACCGCAGTAGGTATTAGTGCCGTTTCGCAACCCACTGACTTTTACGAATATCTCAACAGATTGTACTTTCATGGTGATTACGACATAGTCTTTCTAGGCTCAAGCTACAATAATTTTCGCCTTGATTGGATGGCATATGAATTCTGGTCAGAGAATGCAGATGAACCATATTGGAATTTTCCCAATTTTAGGAATTCTACCTATGACTCTTGGAGAAATCAGATTCTACATTCCACCCATCTGGAAGGGGAGGGAGGTGTTCTCGAAGCAGTGGAGGAAATGCAAAAGATTTGGATATATGAGTCTCCAATGGTCATCGCATACGAAAATGTTCTTCTCTTTGCTCATAGAACAGATAGATTCACAGGATGGGTTTCTGATGTATCATATGGTATTGGTTCTTTATGGACGAACATGAAGGTAAGATTGAATGATTCACAAGGAGGACCGCTGGGAGGAACTCTTAGAGTAGGGGTCCAATCATCAGGTCTTTCATTGCCTATTAGATTCAACCTGTATGAATCACTCCTAATGCAGCAACCTGATGGTTTTCCAAAACCTTGGATTGCGGAATCGTACATAATAGAAACAAACGAAGATGATGAATCAATTCCTAATGGTCGAACTAAGTTTACGTTCAACATTGTGAATAATCAAACATGGAGCGATGGTACCCCCCTGACTGCAGAAGATGTTGCATTTTCATTGAACTATTATAGAAATAACCCAGGCAATCCTCAAAGAGTCATTCTTGGAGAACTGAATTCAGTTTATGCTCCAACAAGTACTCAAGTGATTGTAGAGATGTCTTCTGAATCTTACTGGCATCTTTTCATATTAGGGAACGCCCCTATAATGCCAAAACATATTGGTTCTTCGATGTCAGGTATTGTAACCTCAGGTCCTTTCTTTGTTAATGGGAGTAGCTACTACAATTTAACAACTTATCCAGATCACTTCAAGTATAATTCACTGAATGTTCCATTATATGAAGACGATGGGATTGCTCCGGAGATATTTTCACCTGATGACCTAGTATATGCTCTTGATTCAATTGGAAATCAATTGAATTGGACCATTAGGGATCCAACACCTGGGAACTATACGATCCAAAAAGATGGAATTACTGTGATAGAAGAAGATTGGAATACGACAGAGCTAGTTATCACTCTCAATGTCGATGGACTCGGACTTGGGACGTTTAACTATACCATATTTGCGATTGATTACTTTGGGCATACAAGTCGTGATTCTGTCTTTGTTATGGTTGAACTTGATATCATAATAGTTGTTTCATTTGGGGGGATTGCAGGAGTTGCTGTTATCGTGATTATTGCAGGAGCAATGATGAGGAATAGGTCACGAATAGAATACTACGAGTACTCTTAAGATACAACGTTTCGGTCCTCATTTTCTTAGTGAATGGCTGTGACAAATCTCGAGTATACTCTAGAATTTACGCCTCGACCTGATGCGATGCCTCTTTTCACGGCGCTGCGAATCTAATTCACTGCAATAGTGAAAACTATGAGAGATTTCACAGGATGGATGAAGACTTGGTATACTCTTATCGTCGTCTAAATTGCGATGCTACTCCATCCAATTTCTGTCATTCCAATGTGTATAGCAGTGAGGAGGAACGAGAGAATTCGAGAAACCAAACCTGCAGTTCATGTGCCTTCATGGTCTGAAGTCAGCCTCCACCAATTGGAGGAAATATAACTAGCAGGTCGCCTTCGTTCAATTGCATTTCAGTATCTGAAATCCGAATTCCGTTGACCATAATGATTTTAGCCTTTTCAGAAGGTATCTTCAGTTTCGTCAGTGCATTGCTAATTGTTCCAATACTCAAATTTAGAGGAAAAGATTCACCCAGTTCATTATCAGGCGGTGCATACATTCTTAGGGTTGCATAGAGTTTGACATCGATCTTCATCCCCTCACCTTAGTAATATTCAACGTCAACATCTTTCTGTGTATATCCATGGCCCTTCAGATGCTGACCTCCACAAAGTAGAACCATGTTGAATGGAAAGAGACCTATTCTATCACCATCTTCGACGATATCATCAGGCTTTACAAGGGTACCATTAAGAAAACAATCCCCAAGGTCCTTCATGGTGAGGTTTAATCGCGAAATCATTTCAGAGAATGTTTCATTCTCTATTGCATCCAGATAGAACACGGTGTCCTCACTTGCGGTACTACCTTCTACCAGTTTTCTCAAACAACCGTACAGATGGATATCTATCATTTGATGAATAAAGGACTCGTCAATTGATAAGCGATTCTATATGGAAAAAGAGAGAAGAGGGAGAGAATTCCCTCTTCAGAATTCTAGATATTCTTGAATACTGCATCAAGTTCCTCATCAGTCACATCAAATGTCACATTATGAGGTGGTAGCGGTTCAGTCTTGAAGAACTCGGGAAGTCTATCATCATTCTTGGTGAATCCAGCGAGTCTATTGAAATCTCGTTCATCCTTGAGAATCGATGTTCCCATCTCACCAACATCGACGCTCTTGCCAAGATATGCGTCTACGGTATCGGTCATACCCTTGAACCCATCATCATCATCAAGAATTGCAAATGCGATGAATAGGCAATACCCCGAGAAGTCGATGTATGCAGTAGTGGATTGGAAGGCTTTTGATAGCTCAGCCTTGTCCAATGCCCTTGGATCTGTGACGGTGCCCTTGATTCCAAGAATCTCGGCAGCGATTGTATATCCTGCAGTATGATCTGCACCCATTGGTGTAGTTGCATATGTCACACCAATACCTCTG
>CAYMLT010000161.1:7177-7452 GCA_964391265.1 uncultured archaeon | reverse complement strand
CAGCGACATCGCTACGGATTAACTTGGCAACTTCAGCTCGAACTTCAACTTCTTTCTTGTATACCTCAAGCTTCAGCTGATTCAATTCTTCCTTCTGGTTTTCTGTAAGATTAATATTAAATATCTTTAGCATTTCGTCGTTGTAGGCTTTGCTCTTTTTCAGGAGCATCTTTTCATCTGCACCAGTGAATCCAGTAACAAGAACAAATCCCTTGGCAGTTCTTCTATAGTAATGGGTCTCTCGTTTTCCTGTTATTACTTTGCCAAGCTCAATA
>CAYMLT010000161.1:5775-7167 GCA_964391265.1 uncultured archaeon | reverse complement strand
ATATATCCCGCATCGATGAGTTTGGGAAGATGATGATAAACTTGGTTCTTGGTTATTTCCTCTATATCCTCATGCTCTTGAGACATCTTCACTATTTCGACAACTGATAGTGCCGTTCGTTTGACTTCCCTCTGCCGAATAATTGTGTCTCCCGTTTCTTTGTCCTTTGACTTTGTTGTCTTAATATCATCAATTCCTCTTCTGAGAATCTGCAGAATTGCAAGCCTTGCGGTATCGTCAAGTTCTTTGGCTCTTTCCTTGTCAGACACAAATTCATATTCGCCAATTGGTTTCTTCGCTTCTGGTGTTAACTGGATGCCTTCCAGAGTGTCTGTCATTTCGTCAGTCATCGTACCACCCTTGGTGTTCGTATTGCTAATAGTTACTTAAAAGTTGAAGTATAAAACTATTTCTCTTATTACATTTCCAATCCACATTTTAAAAAGATTATTAGTTTGTAGTGCAAACCTTTATATGGATTTGAGTGTATACTATAAATGAAATATGGTTTGTTTTACAAACCTAAAACACGGTGTAAGAAATGGCTCTAGAAAGCAACTCCCGAACCCGATCTGTGACGAAGAACAAGACGAAGGCACAGCACGTATCTACTGATGCTCTCCGATATGCATACGCTTACAGGAGGTAAGTTACATGGCTCTAGCTAAGAAAGTTCAAAGCAAGAAACCAAGGAAGAGAATCTCAACTCAGGCAATCCAGCGTTCATATCTCTACAGGTAGATCACAATGACTCGTGATAGACGAATTGTTTCAACGAAACCTCGGGATTATTTCCCACTAGCTATGAACACTACTGCTCGACGTGAGATTACACTTGAGGATATACTCAGGTTAGAGGCGACCTAGTCGCCTTCTTGTTTTTTTAGGCACTCATCCCAAACTCATCATTTTCTGAAAACGATTTGGTAGAATGTATCGTTCATTACATAACTGACTTCGACATGCTTTGCTTTGTCAGGTATGTGTTCTATTGGTGGTTTGGCCGCAAACAGACTGTTGGCTTTGATTATCTCTTTACCCTCCTCGGTTTCACGTTTCTTTGGAGAAATTCCCTCATCTATCACTATAACAAAACCATCTTTTCTAACTATCCGCAACATCTCACTAAAGGCACGTGGAATATCAGAGAAGGTATTGATTCCCCCGCTGTGAATTACAATGTCAAAGAAGTCCTTCTTGTATGGGATATTGAATACATTGGCTTGAACCAAACTCAGGGTTAGATTCCTTTCTCTTGCTTTTCGCTGTGAAACTTCTAGCATTCCTCTAGACAGATCTAGACCATGGAGATTGAATCTGCCCACTCTATTTTTGAAGACATTGGAGAGAGCCACGAAGTTCCCTCCAGTACCTATACTGATGTCAATAATT
>CAYMLT010000161.1:0-5765 GCA_964391265.1 uncultured archaeon | reverse complement strand
TCTTGATGGGCCTTCAATTGGAATAAACTGCGCAATATTCTCGCGCTCCTTCATCATATTGACCCCTAGCCAATCATCATATTGTTTGACTAATTCATCATAGTTCTCTGCCATCTCATCATATTCAGCAATCCATTTCTTGTCCGCTTCATTGATTGGAGGATGAACTAGTGATAGAATTCCATTCTCAATACTCCACACATGTCCTTTTTCACAAGCAACTGTGCCTTCATCAATCTCTTTTGCTTCGGAAATCACTGTAGTCAGTTTGAGTTTCTTCTTGCATTTAGGACACTGCAGAGAATCGAGATGTGGCCGTTCCATTGACATTACCTTGTATCTTTTGGAGAGCATACCCACTAATCAATATGTTTGCATTATAGTAGGATATGTTGACCTACTAAACCCCTCCAGACATCATCGTTGCGATAATGTCATCAACTGCACTGAGAGCCGTTTTGATTACCTGCCATTGGATAATTACAATAAGCGGGTTGTGGATATGAAGCGACCATGGTTTCTGTGATTCTACCACCGAGAGGAAAACTGCCACACTTTGCTTCATATCTATGACAATTATTGACATGGCATCAGGATTCCATCCCACATCACTGATATCTATCCCGCTTAGGATTTGTTTCATGTTCTCCATAAGGACATCGGAACTTGGAATTGCATCCGTAATTTTGAGATAATGTTTGTACTCTTCGAATTCATCCGATATCGTCTTGGTTGTATGTAATTCTATCTTCACACCTCTACTTTTAGCGTGTGCGAATGCAGATCGAAGAGGGCTCAATAACTGAGGTAAACGCGTGGCAATGAATATGGACTTCTCAGCTTCATTGAGTGCTTCGATAAGACCAGAAGTGATTTGTTCTTGGCCTTCATTTGTCCACACAAATTTCCTCTCAACTGCTTCTCTTTTCTTCTCAATGCTCTCAAGAGATTTTCTTACGGATGCACTCGACGCTATTATTTCCCCCTCAAGCTGTGTAATCACAACCTCAGGTGTAACTGCATCATATGTTGTTGGACTGGTTCGCTCATCTTTGAGGACTATTCCTCTTTTCTCCAAGTCTCCAAGTGTTTCATACACTTTACTTCTGGGGATTCCGGAAACCTCCGCAACTTGCCTTGCTGATGAAGGCCCTAGCCCAACCAATGCTTTGTATGCTTTGGATTCATTGATGGTCAGTCCCAACCTCAGAAGATTCTCAATTATCGCATCTTCAGTCACAGGATCACCAATTTAGTATTGGAAATGCCACCATATCAATTAGTTGTCACTTTGGGGGTGACACAACTTGGGTTTGAGAAAACAGGATTCTGAAACATAGTCTACAAGATTGGAGCACATGCTAGAAACTAAATTCATGTAACTCCAATAGTGACACCAGTTCTATATTATGAGGATGCATGTGTAACATGAGGTAGTAAGCGTGATTGAAATCACAGACCTAACACACGTCTACAATGGAAAGACCAAAGCATTGGACAATCTCACTTTCTCAGTCAAGAAAGGAGAAATCCTGGGACTATTAGGCCCAAATGGGGCTGGCAAATCAACATGCGTGAAAATGATCACAGGTACTCTGAAACCAACATCTGGCAGTGTACAAGTCGCAGGGCATGAGGTTTCTCAGAATTTGAGAGAGGTCCGAAAACTTATCGGGCTCATGCCACAAGAAACCGCGCTCTATCAGGACCTCACAGCGTATGAAACCTTAGAATACCATGCCGATATCTACGGAGTTCCCAAGGAAGAAAAGGAAGAACGAATAGCTAAGATGTTAGAACTTGCAGGACTCACTCGCAGAAAGGACGACCTTGTGAAGACTTACTCCGGGGGAATGAAACGCAGACTTGCACTGGTGCGTTCATTACTACATGATTCGGAACTTCTGATTCTTGATGAGATGAGTCTGGGTGTTGATGTGCAGAGTCGTAATCTTATTTGGAAACAGGTCAAAGAACTCCAGAGACAAGGAAAGACTATCGTATTTTGTACAAACTACATGGATGAGGCAGATGAACTCGCCGATCGTCTCATTGTGCTTGATCATGGGAAAATAGTAGCAGAGGGGTCTCCCAAGGAGCTAAAACAACAGCATATTGGTAACTACCTGATTGAGGTACAGCTTGAAGGACTCTCTGTGCAGCAGGATCAGGACTGGCTAAGCAGTACATTGTCTATGCGCGTCGAGAAGCTTTCGGATGATGAAGATGACATTACAAAGACTGGATGGATTTGGAGTGACGAGGGGTACAAGGACCTACCTCGTGTCATAAAGTCGCTTACGGATGCAGGTCTTGTTGTTAAGCAGGCATCTATGCGGTCTCCATCCCTAGGAGATGTATTTCTCTCTATAACGGGTTCAAAATTGAGGGATTAATGATGATACAACAACTCATTGCAATCATTAAGAAAGACCTACGACTTGCTAGGCGAGACCCACGGTTCATTGCGCCTTCTTTAATTGTTCCATTTGTACTGCTTACTGTGTATGTCACCATGTGGACCACCTTTGCAGGCGGCGGTGAGGCCTTTGCATGCGGCCTTGTGGTTGAAGATCAGACTACGTTTGGTGAGCAGATGGCTTCAATTATTGAGAACATGAAGTCGACAACCAATCATTCATGGTTCACTATAACACGATACGATCTCGAAAATGCAGATAGTCTGTATAGACAAGGCAATCTCATTTCTTACATTCTTATACCTGATGGGTTTGGTGCCAATATTTCTGCAGGAATCGATGCGAATGTTGTGATGTACATAAACAACGCCAACGACGACATAGTCAAGAATTATGTGCACCGCATTGAAGCTGCAGTATTACTTTACAACCAAGAAGCACTATCACCTGACTTCGACCAATCCAACGCGAGAGTTGCTCTTGAGGAAGAACTTACATTGCAATTGACTCCTGGAAATGTGGAGTATGCTGCAGCCGCTGCAATCATCCTTTCCCTTGTGACATGTTCAATTGCAGGACAAGGTCTGAACACAGCAGCAGAGTTCGAAAACAAGGCAATAGATGATACATTGAACTCACCTCTCTCACGGGTAGTCTTAGTACTCGGTCGCACTCTTGCAGCAATTCCAAGATCTATGTTTGTACTCCTGATCACGTATCCAGTTATCACAATAGGAATGGGGGTATATCCTGTGGGGAATCCCTTGATTCTATTTGGGATTATCATCTTGGCCGCTCTAGCTCTCGCACCTATAGGAGATTTAATCGGAGTTGTGACTAAGGAGAAAGAGCCAGCGCTCCTTGTTGCAGTGATACTAGCAGTTCTAGGCTTTCTTGCCGGTGGAGGAATGGCTCCTATTGGTCTGATACCATTCCAATATCGCATATTCGCCCTTCTGATCCCTGTGACCTATGTCATGACACTCTGGACGAGGGTATTCTTCATTGATACAGTGACTGGACTGCTTCCAAGCGTAATGGCACTGATTGTGATTTGGCTACTAGCCACACTCGCAGTTGTGGCTTTGACAAAGAGGGAGGTGGAGAGATAGTGAATCAGTTCGTTCGAGTGCTAATCTCCACAATCAAGAAAGAATTGCGAGTCTGGAAACGGAACAAGAAGAAACTCGGGCTTGTAGTTCTCTCACCCCTAATGTTCTGGGTAGGTTTCACTGCATTGATGGGTGGTGTATATTCACAGGGGATTGAGGTAGGTCTTGTGATACTTGAGGATAATCCTGGGTACTACACAAACGGTCTTGTGGAAATCCTTGGAGACCCCGATGAAATCCCTCCAAGCATGGTGCTAATGGAAATGAATGAAGATACAGCTCGGGCATCGATTGAGAGTGGTGATCTTCTTCTTGTCATAATAATCCCAGATGGATTCGAAAAAGCACTGGAGAATAACGAAACAACAAGCATTGAGATTCTTGCTAACAACCTGGCAGAAGACGCTACAAAGAACCTGCGGATGCCAGTAATTCGGAAGCTGGATATCTTCTATCAGACATATCTTCCTGATTCCAGCCCTGTGAGCTTTGAGTACGAACTCCTACGCCCTGTCACATATCCTCGTCTTGGGTACATGGCTTGGACATTGTCCATTTATGCGGTAATGTTCGGAGCGATGTTTGCTGCGGGATCTAATATGACTCAAGAATTTGAGAATGGCACATTTGAAGAATTAGAACTATCTAGCCAATCACCAATTGCTATCCATGCAGGGAAAATCCTTGTGGGAGCTCTCGCTGGATATGTTGCCCCACCAATCCTACTTCTTTCAGGATGGTTAGGGTTTGCAGTCTGGCCAAATGGTGACCTCCTGGTTTATTTAGGACTTACATTCTTGCTGGCTATTCTCAGCGCAAGCATAGGACTGGTATTAGGTGCCATATTCAGACACTCAGTCTATCTTGTTCCTCTCGCTGCTCTTTCAGCTCTGTACTACTGGATTATGGGAGGCGGAATGGCCCCACTAATTATTGCCGGAGCCCAGTTTGGGATTGTTGATTCATATGCACCGTTATCAAACGCATACCGATCCCTACTCAATATGTTCGTTGATGCATCATATGCCACATTGGGAGTTGATATTCTGATTCTGGGAATCGCTAGTGTCGGGATGCTTGTACTTGCACCAATTCTTGCTAATTGCTTAGCTCGCGTGGATTATATACAGCGAATTGAAGCAATTCGTCAACGCAAAAGAAGTTGATGATAGAGAGAACACTATCATCCTTTTGCAGGAGAGCCTATAGCATATTGTCTCTCCCCCTTGCACATACTAGAATCCCCTAATACCATCCGCACTGAATAGGAGTATTCTGAGAGTCCAGTATCTCTAAACAGTGATAGAGATTTGGTGTTAGATTCCAATACACCAAGGGCGAGATTCTTCTCCACAGAATTCGATGTGATCCTTCGAAGTAGATCTCCAGTGAGTTCGTCTTCTTGCCTCACTATCCAAGGTGCAACTCTGACATGCCCCATTCTTTGACTTCCCATGGCAAATGTAGTGATTTTCCCATGTTTTTCCAAACAAACACAAAGTTCTGGGTTTTGCATAAATCTATTCTGCAAAAAATGTGACCTATCTCCACCAAATGCAACTCGATCCATTTCGAAAACAGTTGGTAGATCATCATCAGTGATTTGTCGGGTATCCTTTGATGGCTGGCCATGAATTAATCCTGAAAGACGAAGAGATTTGCATACAGGATGAAATCCATTCTTTGAATAGAGTGCCATTGCTTCTGGAACTGCATCCAACATCATGCTTGACGCACCATTACCCTTAAGGTGGCCAATCGCAAATTTCAGAAGATACTCTCCAGCTCCTCTGCCTCTCATCGATTGGGATACGATAAGGCTACCAATGAAACCGAACCGTCCATATGATACTGCACTTATCATGCCAATGGATCTATCTTGTTCTTCCAACACAAACGCTGCAGCGGGTTTGTATGAAATCAGAGATGAGAAGTCACTTCTAATGTCTGACCATCCCTCTGTTGTTGTCAGATCAAGAGCAAAGTCGATGTCATCTGTAATCATGGGTCTTATTTTCATTGAATTCACCTTCCGCTTTTTTTCTTGATATCACCGAGTCATCAACGAATCCTAAACTGACTTCGATTCACCTTTGGACTTTTTAGCATCAATGTTCCAAACACAGTGATAATGCCCAAAGATACAATGGTGATTGCTACACTAAGTATCATTGCAGGATTGAAACCTGTTATTGGTTCTGTCCCGAGTTTGAAAACCCTTTCCGGCCGTCTG
>CAYMLT010000160.1:0-7455 GCA_964391265.1 uncultured archaeon | reverse complement strand
CAAGTTCTATACTTGGCTCTCCTATGGAATTGGTTCCGACAACAATCTCACCAGGTTGAAATGAATAGAAAGCAAGTAGTGTTCCAGCCGAGCTAAGAATGGCAGTCTTTCGAGCATCTACTCCATCTCTTGTAAATGAATCAATCATAAAAAAAACTAGAGCTATGGTAGCTATTCCAATGTATAGTCCCAGTCTAATGGCTATGGAACTCAATAAGAAACCACCTAGTGAAATGAAGAGAGACCATAATGTAAGGCCGAAGAATATCGCAGCTATGAAGGGAGCATGCCTATGTTTCGCTCCACGAAGGAACCGTAAAGTCATTGTGAAAGCGAAGAGATTAATTGCAAATGATGAAAAATAAATCGCTACTTCGATGGTGAAATTCTGAGCCAAGGTTTCACACCCTGATTAAAGGCTATTTCATTCCGGGCTTGATATATGCATCGCTTTCGCTAACCCTTCACACGATCCTATTTCAACAGCTAACGCAGTTGACTAAAGTAATAAAGAGGAATGTAGACTATCAGAATTGAATGAAAATGGCGGAGATATTGCAGATACCAAGTTCCAATATTCTAGGTCGCATCATGTGCTTGCTCTTCATGATTTATGGAATCATGTGGGCCGTAATCATTGGACTTGAAGGAGCAGAGTTGATCTATGCACTTCTCGGAAGCCCATTCATCATCTTTGGGTTGCTTTGGCTACCTAGAGATACACCTAGTGTCCGGTTGATCTTGGGAGTTATCGGAGCGATAGGAACATTCTACAGCGCAATCATTTGGAGCAATACAATGTGGAGTCTCTCTAGGAGTCTTATGACCATATACTCGATTGTGCTGCTAGCTCTTTCACTTGGGATAATATTAAGCGTGACATGTTCGTGGCCGGCTGAACAATATGGGATGTAGCATTCATAGAGAACAAATGATCGCATCAACCCGATGCTTCCAATACACTGACCATTTATACTTACCATCCTTTCGTATCAAAACATCCCTGTCATTGGCTATCTCAGAGGCGATCTTAAGAGCTTGATTCAAGCTCTTCTGCCCTTCATGCAATCGATAAACATGGCCGTTTGTGAAGATCCACTTCTGAGTGCTCATATTCTTTGGTCACCATGAACTCTAATAATCTCACACTTTTTTCGCTCAATTCATTGTGTCAACTTACTTAAGGCCACATGTAACAGGTTTGACAATGAACAGGGGAGATAGATTTGACCCGATTATCAACTAAGATTGCACGAGTTACTGTGTTCAGAGATGGAGCAAGAGTGACACGTACAGGCAAAACAAAACTGACAGCAGGTCCTCACAAAATCACTGTTGAGGGGATAACCAACCTTGCTAGAGAGGATAGTTTTAGAGTGAAGGGAAAAGGACCCGCATCACTCTCAACAATTGATGTGCGTACGATTGAGAATGTCTTTGAACCAAGTGAAGATCTAAAGCCTCTAATTGATGGATTTGAAATTCTTCAAAGAAAGCGATTAGAAATTACAGATGAAATGGAAATTCATCAGGCTCGAATTGAGCAGATTGTCAGCACCATGACCCAATTTGTCGGAGTCTTTGGAACGATATTCGCAGCAAACGAAGCCAAGATATCTCAGCTCACTGAAATGGATGAATCTACCGGCAAGCGAATGGAAAAATCACAGGATAGGATTCGTAAACTTGAGGACGAACTCGAAGATGTAGATAAACAAATCGAGGTTCTTAGAAAGAATATCGGTAGAATTCAATCTCAGAAAAGAACAGTTGTCACTTATGCTGTTGAAGTATCATTAGAAGTTTCGCAGGACTCTGAAATTGAACTTGAAGTTACATACCAATGTCAGGGAGCCCAATGGTCACCATCTTACGATGTGGACCTCCTAACCAAAAAGGCAATTCTACGAAGGGTTGCACTGGTGAGGAATAGGACAAGAGAAGACTGGGACAAAGTGAACCTTGTTATTTCCACAGCTACAGCGCGACCAGTTGAGGCAGTGGAGGGTACTCCGTTCTGGGTTTCGGTGTATTCACCACCGAAACCTAAGAGCAAGGGTAGCAGGGATATGAAGAAGATGGCAATGAGAGCAGCAGCAATGCCACCTCCGGCGCCTGCACCTGGTGGCGGTTTTGGTGCTATGCCTGCAGCTGAAGCACCAGTTATGGAAGAGGAGTTTGCAGAAGCTTCGGAATCAGCATCTGGTATATCAGTGTACGAACTGCCAAAACCAGTGACAATTCCGTATGATAATGAGAAACATCCTGTTACTTTGACAGAGGAAGATCTCGAATCAAAGACTGTACATTACTGGTATCCTGATGGAATGGCAGAGGTAGTTGCACAAGATGAAGTTACTAACGGAGACAACGTGATTCTTCCAGGAAATATGAAAATCTATGCTGAAGGAGATTATATCGGAGAGACCAGTATTTCTCAAATCTCACCACGAGAAGAATTCAAGATTGGTACACGTGTTGCTTACGATGTGAAGGCACAAAAACAACTTGTGGAAAAGGAGATTGAGAAAGCTGGACTAACACGAGGTAAACGAAGACGATACTATAAGTATAGACTTGAGGTCGAGAGTTTCTCCAAGAGACCTGTAGAGCTTGAAGTTGTTGACAGAATTCCCCATAGCAACAGCACAGCAATTGAAGTCAAACTTGACCTAGAAAAGATTGGAGTTATGAAACACGAGCTTGGTGTAATCAAGTGGAAAAAGAATATAGATGTTGGTCAAAAGACCGAAATCATCTATGAATACGAAGTTCTATGGGAGAAGGACGTTACTATCTCCCCACCATTGCCATAGAGGTGAAAATATGTTAAAAGAAATAGATACAGGGATTGATGGAGTTACAGTCTTTAGAGATGGCGCTAGAATTACCAGAATTGCCAAACCAAAAATATCTGCTGGAGAACAAACTCTCATTATTTCGGGTATCACTCAGTACGCCCAAGAGGATAGTTTCAGGGTTAAGGGAAAAGGAGCCGCGTCTATCAAAGGAATAGACGTCAAACAAGTAACAAAAACCTATGAACCAGAAGGCAATCTAAAGGAATTGTTAGAGGAACTCAAGATTCTGGAGAAAAAACAGACAGTTGTTTCAACACAGATAGAGAATCAAGAAAACAGAATTTCACAGTTTGGAACCGTAACAACTCAATTCGCAACAGAGTTTGGAAAGTGGTTTGCTGCTGGCGAATCGACGATGGAGCGACTTGATGAGATGGATAAAGTTGGCATGAAGCAAATCACAGATGCGAAGAAGAAGCTTCGAGGACTAGAAGAGGAAAGAAAGGAATTGAATGCCAAAGTTCAGGTACTTCAGAACAATATCAATCGAGTTCAAGGAGAGAGGAAGACTGAAACTACCTATGAGGTTCATGTCATGCTCAATGCCAAGGAGGCGGGCCAAGTTGAACTTGAAGTCGTGTATCAAATAGCCTATGCAGGGTGGTCACCGACATATGATGTGGATCTTCAACTGAATAAATCGTCCTTGAAGAGAATCGCAATGATATACAACAATTCATTGGAAGACTGGAATGATGTAGATTTGATTGTATCTACAGCTTCAGCCCGCCCAGTCAGGGCGGTAGAAGCGAGCCCTTACTATGTTGATGTTTTCAGTCCGTACATAGGTGGCATCGTATCAGGTACTACAAGTGGCATGGCTGACGGATTATATTCCAAGGAGGAAAAAGAGGAAGGAGCAGATTTCGACGACGAGATGGATTTCTTTGCTGAGCCAGCACCTTCTATAGTTGAAACCTACGCAGAATCCTCTGAAACTCTTAGTGGCATTGTGGTCTATGACGTTCCTGGAAAGGTTAGTATTACTTCTGGTGATGACCCTCATCCCGTAACACTACAACTTGAAGAATTCGAGTCGCGTCAGCTACATTTCTGGAATGCATATGCTATGCCAGAAGTGGTGGCACAAGACGAGATTACAAATGGCGATTCCGTGCTGCTGCCAGGTGGAGTGAAGGTCTATTCAGAAGGGGACTTCATCGGTGAAACTTCCATTGCAATGATTTCTCCCCGAGAGAAATTCAGGCTCGGAACAAGGACCGCCTATGATGTCAAGGCAGAGAAGAAATTGGTATCCAAGGATACTGATAAAGCTGGAATAACAAGAGGTAAGACCAAACGAGGGTATCAGTACCAAATTAAAATTGAGAGTTTCTCCAAGGAAAATGTGGAGATTCGCATCGTTGATAGAATCCCTCATAGTAGCTCGGAACAGATTGTTGTTGAGCTGAAAGAACCTTCCCATATTCCAAAGAAGAAAGAACTTGGAGTCATTGAGTGGGAATTAAAGGTGGAACCTCAAGGAAAGATTGCCATAAACTACGAATTTGAGGTTGAGTGGGAGAAAGATATCCGAATCAATCCCCCTCTACCATAGGAAAACATGCGGCATGGTTTCACACCATGCCGTTTCTTTCTTTTTTTAATTTACCACCTGCTCATTTCATCCATTACGACTGCGATTCGTTTCATGGCAAGACGGTAATTATCAATCACAATACTCTCATTTGGTGAATGTGCTCGTGATTCAAAATCTCCAACACCGATGGATACCATCGGCACCGAATCAGTAAAGAGGTACAAAGGTCCAGAACCAGGACTGGTTGGATGTACAACAAGATCATGCCCAAAAACGATCTTATTCGCTCTATTGACAACATCAACAAATGGATGATCAACAGGGACCTTGCCTGGAGGATATCCATCAGAAGAAACTATCTTCACATCTTCGAAGCCATTGTGATCAAGATGTTTCCTTAATTTCTTCGCAATATCATCTGGATCCATATCTTCAACAAGCCGGAAATCAACCTTGGCCATGGCTTTCGCGGGGAGGACGGTTTTGGAACCCTTTCCCTGCCAGCCAGATCCTATACCAGCAATGTTGCATGTAGGAGCATTATAGTAGGCGTCCTTGAGTTCATCATCTTTGAGATTATTGAGGTAGGCTTGAATTCCATAGTGGTCTTTTACATCAGACTCATGAAGATCGATTTTAGCGATGGCTTTGAGTTCAGCATCTGTAAGAGGATGCAGATCATCGTAGAATCCATCTATCAGTATCTTTCCATTTCTATCCTTCATTGAATTTAGGGCCCACACAAGCTGGTATGGAGCAGAGGGTAGTATGCATGCATATGCAGAATGGGCATCCATCTTCAGACGTTCAATTTCAAGTTGAACATAGAGGAGACCCTTGAGACCTAACCATGCTTCCTGTTTTCCGTCAATACCTGCGCCACCGAACTCCCAGATACCCCCATCAGCCTTCAGGAAATCCTTATTGCTCTTTACGAACTCCGGCATATCAGGACTGCCAACCTCTTCGCCTCCTTCTACAACGAATTTAATATTCACTGGCAAATCAGTCCCGGTTTCCAAGAATGCCTTCACAACCGAAATTCGAGAGACCGTATCTCCCTTATTATCAGCAACTCCCCGAGCATATAGTCGTCCATCTCGAACTGCTGGTTCAAAAGGTGGAGAGTCCCATAGATCGAACGGTTCTGCAGGTTGAACATCATAATGGTCATAGAACATTAGAGTGCGCTTTGCACCTACGTCTAGGAATCCAGTAACAACAGGAGGTCCCGCTGTTTTGTGAAGTGTGACCTTCAAGTCAAGATGTTCCAGATGGTCAGCTACCCATTGGGCGGTTTCTTCCATGTGTTCACCTTTTGCAGCAACCGAAGGAAAACGTAGTACATCCTTCAGATTAGTAAGAGAATTTTCAACATTGGAATCGAGATAGGAAAGAACGTCGTCAAGCATGGACATCACCATGTTCGCACCAATTAAGGCACAATATTGGTTCGCAAACAGCACTACAAATATCCTTTCCTAAAGATCGAAGCACTATGTGGAATGTTTTTCTGATGCTATGTTTTGATGTTGCTGAGCGAAAATGGAAACCAACAGTAATGGCAGCGATTGGCGTGCGTTGAAATCTGTGTACAACTCTGCCCTTTTTTGCAGTCTTGGGTTTTTCTTCGTTTCATTCTTGATTCCCATAGTATCTTACGACCCTAATATTCTTGGAGCATCAGGATTTCAGGTTGCACTCATCTTCGCACTCCTCACCTTGGGCTCAGCAGGATTCTCTCCAATTGCAGGAAGGCTGACAAAGAATGGGCGAAGACGAGAATCCATCTTTTTCGGTGCCACAATTCGAGGTTTGTCTTATGTCGGAATGGCGTTGGCCATTTGGTTTCGGTCTATCGATTTCTTGATTCTTAATAGCATCATTTGGGGAATGGGAGCAGCATTCAATAATGTTGGCAGTGATTCAGAGATATCAGAAAGAGTAACACGAGAGAATCGGTCAGAGGCATTTGGTCGAAGAAGTGCATATAACGGTAGAGGACAGATAATTGGAACAACAATTGGTTTCACCATATACTACATTTTTGATATCTATACAGCATTCTTCTTTTATGCGGCGATGAATATCATCGGCGGAATAGTTGTAATCATCGATAAGCAGCCTTCTATGCCATCACGCGAAAGAATGGTAGAATTTTCTGGTGGCATCATGGGAAAGAGCATCATTGCATTGGTAGTAGCTGCGGCCATTGACTCATTTGTTCTTGCTCTCTTATCACCATTTGTTGAATTGTATATCTTTGAATCATTTACCACGGAGCTTGAGTTGGTGGCTTTACTCTACCTTCCGGGAGGAATCATCACAGCATTCCTTGGAGGGCATATTGGAAAACTTGCAGATAAATCAAACAAAGTCAACGTTGTAGCAGGCTCAGCACTGGTAGTTTCTGTGACCACGGTTTTTCTGGCATTCTTGCCAATTCTCACCACGGGGATTCCTCTGGGTATGTATCTTGTTGCACCATTGTTCGCCATGCAAATGGTTGCAGGAACTGCGGCATATACTGTAATGACGTCGGTACTGGGTACTGCTTACGAAGGCCGAGCTGGAGAAGGATTCGGGAAATTTGAGGCAGTGATGGGGCTCGCGAGATTTAGCGGTCCTCTTGCTGGAGGTTTGCTCTGGGATGTATTGGGACCAATGACGCCATTCATCTTCGTTGGCTTGGTCGAGCTGTTGCTGATTCCTGCATACTATATTGGAATGAAGCATTATCAAAACGCGATGCAGTATGAGAACGTATCTTGAGGAGACTTCTCCGGGCATAAAATATATAGCTTATTGACTTAGCAAACCATCTTGGGTATCAATGCCAGAGGTGCTTCATGATGACAGTTCGTGTCGGAATTAATGGATTTGGAAGAATTGGACGAATTACTCTTAGAGCCGCTCTAAAACAGAGTGGCTATGATGTAGTTGCAGTTAATGACCTGAGCGACGCAGCAACGCTAGGTCATCTGCTCAAGTACGATACAGCAATGGGAGAATTTGACGGGAAGGTGGAAATTGTTAATGATGGATTCAAAATCA
>CAYMLT010000159.1:0-7538 GCA_964391265.1 uncultured archaeon | reverse complement strand
CTGATGGATATTACTGAAACAAAGCTCGCAGAGGAGGAACTGCGAAAAAGCGAAGAGAGATTCAGGAACTTCTTTGAGAATGAACCAAATTATTGCTACATGATTTCTGCACATGGTAAAATCTTGGATGCAAATCGGGCAGTCCTAGATAGGATGGAGTATTCCAAAGAGGAGATGATTGGAAAGCCCATAGAAATGATTTATGCTGAAGAATCTAAGGAAAAGGCAAAAAGCATACTTGAAACTTGGAAAAAGGAATGGGAAATCAAGGACGAGGAAATCATCATAAAGACAAAGAATGGTGAACGACGAATCGTGCTTCTAAGTGCTAGCGCAATACGAGATAAGGACGGCAATATCATTAGTTCATTATCGACTCAGAAGGATATTACCGAGATTAGAAATGCACAAGAAGAATTGGAGAGGTCGTATCGGGACTTGGAACTCTATGCCAGTCTACTTCAGCATGACCTAAGATCAGATTTGCAAATTATCCTAGGGATTGCAGAATCTTTAGCGATGGCAGCGGAATCCGAAAGCCCTGCAGAAACCTACAGCACAGTTATTGAAGCATCTTCTCAGCGAATGATGCGGTTGCTTAATGCATTCAAGAGACCAACTCGTGAGGAGGAACGCGACCTTATTCAACTCATTGAGAAACTTGCAGGGATTGCGGAAACAGCGCATACCGGATTAGGAATTACTATCAAGACACAGAAAAAGCCGGGAAGAAGAAGAGCTAGCGCAGGCAGACTCCTGCCTATGGTTTTTGACAATCTCTTTAGGAATGCGTATATCTATGGCAATAAGCATGTAGATGTCGAGGTTAACATAGAGTTCAAAGGAAAAACCGTGATAATTGATGTTTCGGATAATGGGCCAGGTATTCACGAAGATATAATCGATAGAATCTTTGAGAAAGGTGCTTCGACCTCAGGAGGTGGATATGGTCTCCACCTCAGCAAGAAAGTGATTGAAGGATATGATGGCACCATGGAACTCCTTTCAACTACTCGAGGAAAAGGAGCTACATTCAGAATCACTCTACCACTTATATGACACAGTATATTCATTGGATACAGCTAATCACAAATTCGGCATCATCTGCATACATGTCCCAGATCCGTTTGATGTACCTCATCTGATGGCAATGTAGTTAGACCAAGAACCCTTGAAGTCGAACGATTTCCTAACAGTACTGTAGCGGTGGATTTTTGCAGAGGGCTCTAGAATTCAGATATATCGGAATAAATATTAATAATAAGTCTGTATAAATTGAATCAATTCACATTCTGCTTTTTACTGTTAGGAGCGAATGGGATGAAGATAGATTGAAGCTGGAGGAAAATATATGACTGGATTCTCAGAATTCGATATCCAGAAATATTCTACATTACAAGCCCTTGACGATCCGCTCCTTGTAGCAGATGAAGACCTTCAAATGATTCTTGTCAACCAAGCCTTCGAAAAATGGCGAAGTGACATGGGATTAGATATCGAAGTAGTAGGGAAAAGGATTCATGATGTTTTCAAGTTTCTGGATAAAGAGGTCTTTGATGAATACAAATATGTATTTGAAACAGGTGAAACAGTCCGCACTACCGAGCGTCTAGTGGTTGGCGGTCATCTAGTTGATGCCGAGACGAGCAAGATACCCGTATTCAGCGAAGGAAAAATCGTTCAAGTAATAACGGTGATAAGGGACGTTACGGAAAGAGCAGCTCTTCTTCGTAATATTCGAGAATCCGAACTTAAATACCGAACGGCTTTTAAAAATCTCGACGACGCAGTCCTCCTAATCAATCTTGATGGCATTCATATTCAGGCAAATCAAAAGGCGGCAGATTTATTGGGATATAATGTGAAAGAACTCCAAAGTCTCTCCTTTTGGGACCTAATTGATACCGCAGGAACAGCAGATGTATCTAGAATCCCAATGCGACTCTTAGAAGGGGAAGTTATACCGGCTTCTGAAGTCTTATTCAGAAAGAAGGACAAATCCACAATTGCAGTTGACTTCGGAATACATCTTGCAAGAGATGAAAATGAAAACCCATCTCATTTCCAAGGCATATTGAGAGAAAGTTCCGGGGAGAACGGAGTGCGGCACGATTTTGCTGACGATGAGGAGAATATATGCCCTCCAATTAAAGATGCTCCTAAAGTACGCCAAACGAGAATAGATCTTGAAACGTCATATCGGGACTTGGAACTCTATGCCAGTCTACTTCAGCATGACCTAAGAGGTGATTTACAAGTTATCTTAGCAGAAGCGCAATCTGCACTAATGTCCGCAGAAAAAGGGTCAGCTGTAGAATTGAGAAATCAAACAATAGAATCATCCACTCTCAGAATGATACGATTCCTTGATGCATTCAGTAAGCCAACAAGAGCAGTGGAATCAGATCTAGTACAGCTAATTAGGAGTCTTTCTGAGATTGCAGAAACGACTCATGATGGTTTGAAGATTGCCATTAAGGTGCAGAATCAAACAGATGCAGTAATAGTGAATGCAGGAAGGCTTTTGCCTATGGTCTTTAGCAATCTGTTTAGAAACGCGTACATCTACAGCAATAAGCGAGTAGAAGTGGAAGTTATTATCGATGTTGGACCAAGTTCAGTGGTCATCGATGTTTGCGATAATGGACCAGGAATTCATGAGGACGTAATTGACAGAATCTTTGAGAAGGGTGCATCGACATCTGGAGGCGGATATGGACTCCATCTAAGCAGGAAAGTGATTGAAGGATATGATGGGACAATGGAACTCCTTTCATCTGAAAACGGGAATGGGGCATCGTTCCGTATCATTCTTCCAATCGGATAATATCGGTCCATCCCATTAATCACAGCTGAAAGCAAATTCAGTTTCATTTACATATCTATAAGCTTGATATGCCGCATGGACACCTTCTGCGACTCCTGTGATTGCCTGCTTGAATTCTGTATCAGCAACATCACCTGCAGCAAATACTCCAGCTACGTTTGTTCGACTGGATCTATCTATGATTATTTCGCCTTTCTTATTGACTTCGACGCCCATCTTTACAGCCAGCTCAGAGTAGGGAATTCCGCCTATAGCGATAAATATCCCATCCATCTCCAGAGTATTTGAACCATTATGAGGCTTGTCGAGGATGACTCCAGTAACTTTTCCGGAGCCCAGTATTTCTCTTACATTGGTTTCAGTAATGACTTCTATTTTGGGGTCGTTTTCAATTCTGCGAGCATTAACTGGTTCAGGTCGAATCTTGGCTTTCCGGTAAATCAAATAAACCTTCGAACAATACTTCGCTAAGAGAAGGGCTTCCTTTGCCGCGCTATCGCTTCCCCCAACAACCGAAACAACCTTGTCTTTAAACAGAGGGGCATCACAAAGGGCACAATAGCTGACGCCCTTGTTACGAAGCTCATCATGGCCGGGAACCTCAAGTTCCCGTTCCATCATTCCAGTGGCAATTAAAACAGTTTTACTGAGAAAGGTCTTCTTATCCGTAATGACATAGAAGAAGCCTTGATCATCTTTGATGATATCATCTACAGTACCAGTTTCGATATAGACAGGATAAGCCTCCGCATGATTACGGATATTTGCGGCAAGTTCTTGTCCAGTCAGTTGCTTGAAGCCAGGGTAGTTCGCTACATCATCGGTTAGAGTAATTGTTCCACCATCAACAGCACCAATGACAGCTACTGAAAGCTCCAATCGAGCTGCATACATCGCCGCGCCGTATCCAGTTACACCAGACCCAACAACTACCAAATCATACAACGATTTATGCCCCCAGTGCTCTTTTCATTCTACGTTCGGTTCGTCTATCAAAGCCCACATATACATCGGTCCCAATGACGGCCACGGGGATTGCTTTTTGCTGAGTCTTCTCAAATACCTCAGCAAAGATTTCTGGATTTGTGAGCACACACTTATCCTCATAATCAATCCCAGATTCATTAAGGAAGTTTCTAAGTTTCTCAGAATGCGGGCATTTAGGTGCGGTATATATTATTGCTTTGGCCATCATTGCACGCTCAATATGACGGTGATGATTAGTGTAGTTGCCATAATTCATTACCTGATATAGATTTTGTCAGGTACAGAAATCAGTAAGAGTATCAGAGGAAAAACGAGCATTCTTTATGACGGATAGTGCAGTTCAGAAGATAGCACTCAAGATACAAGAAGGATTTGAAGAACAATGGTAGATCAATCGATTCCCAATGTTGAGATCGGGTATTCGCTTGTTAGGGGAAGCAACCCTTTCACCGTTGGGTTCGATGCGGCAACCAAAGCTCTTGAAACTATTCTAGAGCATCCTCTTTCAGCTCTCTTGATTCATATCAAAGGAAACGAAGGAATCGGTGAGGCGCTAGCAGGTATTGCATCAGTTGCAGAAGAAGCACCAGTGTTGGGATTCTCCTCAGCGCATTCTTTAGCAGACTCTGAAATAATGGAAATCAGCGTGGTTTCAATTGCATCACCGTTTCTCACTGTCAATGTGGGGATTGGAGAAGGTCTTTCCAAGGATTGGAAACGCGCCTTAAAAGCCGCAACAAACTCAGAAGAGATAACTCAGTATTTTGGATCTCGACGTGCTCAAACTTGGAAGGACCTTGTTGGTGTTGGAAAATCCGCATTCGGAATGATTTTGACTACCACGGACCAGAAAAACAGATTGACACCTTTCCTTAAAGAGCTAAGAACCATCTCTGAAAATCGAATTCCATATGTTGGAGGATCAGCTCTCAATATTTCAGGACAAAAAACAGGCCTAGTGTTATATAATCAGGATGTTTACGCTGATGCCCTGATTGTTGCTATAATTGAAACTAATCTCCGTGTTGGAACAAGTATGGCACATGGGTTCAGCAATACTGGCCAGAAAGTCATAGTAACCAAAGCTAAGGGCAAATCCATTACTGAATTAAATGACACGCCTGCGGTCCAATTGTGGGAGTCGCTTAATCATGAAACTCTTACTACCTTGGGGCTGGTGGATTCCTACGGCGGCAGTAGGCACTTGGTTGTCGAGCAAGCAGATGTTGAAAGAGGTCTTGTTCTATCGGAGGAAATTCCTGAAGGCACAATCCTTTCAATATTGCAATCTGAGGGAAACGACCTTGAAGAGGCAGGCAATGATGCATTCAACAAGGCACTCATCAGAGGAAATATCGAAGAACCAATTTTGGCAATGGTTTTTTCCAGCATTCATAGAAGAACCATACTCTCTAACAAATTGGGAGAAGAGATTTCAGAATCACGAACTTCACATCCCTCTATGCATACAGTAGGATTTGATACTAGTGGAGAGATAGGACTTACTGATGAAGGGATGAATTGGCATAATCAAAAGACAGTTTCAATCTTGGTGCTGGGCCAAAACCTGTCCTATGCTGCAGAAGTTGCGATGCAGAATAAAGAGCTGCTTGGCAAGCTTTCGATAGCCGAAGCAAGTCAGAGAGCGCTATTGGATCTCATGCCCGATGCCATTCTTGCAACTAATCAAGCGCTTACAATCACCCATTGGAATCCACAAGCACAGAGGTTACTCGGGCACACGAAAGATGCTGTCATGGGGCTAAGTGTGACAACTATTCTACACCCTAATTTGAGATGGAATCTCGAAAACAAGGCGCATGCACTCGCAGAGGGAGCCACTCATAGCTCAATCTCATTTGAAGCTGAAGTTGTCAAGGCAGACAAAATGCTGGTTCCTGTTAAGGTCACAATATCATTCAATCCGCAGCAAGAGAGATACGCATTCGTCATTGCTTTTCATGATATAACTGAGCATAAAACCAGCGAATCGATTTTAGATAGGGAACGGAAGGCATACAAATCGATTGCAGAGGCGGCAATAAATACGGCAAATCTAGAAGACCTTTGCAAACAGACTCTAGATAGCATTATGGATACCTTGGAATATGATATAGGGACTGTTAGGCTATTTGATGATGAACGACAGGTACTCAGACTCTCTGCATGGAGCGGAGTTGATGAAAGCGAAGTAGAGAAGGAGCTGTACGTAAAGCCCTTTGAGGAAAGCGGATATTTGGGAACAGAGAGTGCATTCACCATGGAAGCAATTTTCTCTCCAAATGTTAGGAATGACGAATCATTAGCAGAACGAAATAAACGCTTGGAAAAAATGGGGATTGAAGCGGTCGTAGTATGGCCACTATCGAGTTCAACCGGAGACCTGCTTGGTGTTCTGAATCTGGCCGCGTACACTCCAAAAGATGATTCCGAGGAATCTAGATTATTCTTTGAAGTTCTAGCGGGGATGTTCGCAACTGTAATTGAAAGAAGACTCACTCAAGAAGCTCTCGTGGAAAGTGAAACCAAGTTTAGGACTATTCTTCAATCAATGAGGGATATGGTGTTTGTTTTCGACGAGCAAGATCAATATGCAGAATTCTTTTTCTCAGACCCAGCACTTATTTACGGCAACCCCGAGGAAATGTTGGGGAAGCACCTCTCTGAATCACTTCCAGCTTCGGTAGCCGACACACTAGTTAGAGCTGCTAAACGAGTACGCCAGACAAAAAACCCTGAAACACTAGATTATTCACTGGAGATAGATAATAGAACCGTCTGGTTCTCGGCGAACATATCCCCTCATGAAGATGGAAAAAGTGTTGTGTCTGTTTCACGAGATATTACCGCAAGAAAGGAAGCTGAAGCAGAATTGGCGAAGAGACTTGAATACGAAAAGGTTCTTGCTAACATTTCACAATCGCTCCTTGTTGGAAGAGAAAATGCATCCGATTCCATCCATTATGCACTGCAGGCACTCTTGGAGATTAGTAACTCCGGTAGAGTATACATTTTCGAAAACGTTAGTGATCAACAAAAGGGTCTTGCCATGCGACTCCTTGCAGAGGTATCCGCAGATAATGTGGAGAATGAAGGAGAATTATTCCCAGATAGAGTAACCCCCTATAGTGACGGTTTCTCTCGCTGGCGAACGGAATTGTCTGAAGGCCGCTATATTGTAGGTGTCATCAATACGTTTCCTGAAAAGGAAAGGCCTAAATTTGAAGAACTCGGTGTGAAGGCAGTTCTTGTTATTCCCCTTTGGATTAAAGACAAGTGGTTTGGGTACATTGGTTTTGATGACACAGAGAAAGAACGCCAATGGACAATTGATGAGATTAGATTACTTAGAACAGCAGCAGAGATGATTTCAGGATATATGGCTAGAACCTCAGCTGAAGCTGAGCTTAGATCATCTGTTAGAGACCTCGAATTGTATTCATCGATTCTCAGACATGATTTTGCAAATGACGTCATGTTGATATTGAATCAAATTGAAGCTGCTGAAATACTGGGTCTGAACGAGAAGCAGCTTTTAGAGATTATGACGACTTCCAAAGTTGCCGCTGAAAGAATGGACCAAGTGCTGGCTGTTTTTAGTGCAGAAGGGACCAAATCAAGGAACCAAGTAAGGATTCTCCTTGAGGATGTTCTTGAGCAAGCGGCTAAAGCCCATCCAACTCTCGAAATTGAAATGGACATAAAGAAGGATGTTGAGAATGCA
>CAYMLT010000158.1:0-7593 GCA_964391265.1 uncultured archaeon | reverse complement strand
AGCACAAAGACAGGAGAAAGAGGCCAGGTCTGTAGGAGGGATCCCATCTCAATGAAAACAGACAATGCTCTTGCTAATTGTGAATTTCTTGTGAATTTGCGATGTGGTAACACTGGCAAGAGAAGGGTAGAACACAGAAGTTCCTATGAAGTTGATTTCACTCACTTCAAGAACTAGGTCACAGGTCAGAAAAGAGTTAGGGTCTGTCATGATATGACAGACATGAAAATTACGCAGCAATGGAAACCATATCGCGAAGGCCTGAAACAATCATCTTGTAGCCATTCATTTTCTGTTTTGGATCAATTGCAACCATACCGTATGTTGGAATTCCAAGCAAATCCTGTACAGACTCGGGCTTCATTGAACCTGGAATGTCCTGTTTGTTTGCAACGGCAACCAGTTGTGCGTTTGAAAGCTGGTCTTTGTATTTATGAAGGAGTTGTCTTGTCTTGAGAACTGCTTTGGGAGTGCTCTCCGTGACCACTACCACCAGCTTACTTCCTCTCATTAGATCAGGCCACATGAATTCAAAGTGAGTCTGACCGCCCATTTCGACCAATGAAACCTTAGTTGTATCGTCAAGTGTGATGGTACCACAGTCCATTCCCGGGGTGGGTTTGTAATTGACTTCTAGTTTTGTAGTATTGTCAGTCAGTAACTTGATTAGAGTGGATTTTCCAGCGTATCCGGAGCCCATGAGGGCAACCTTGACATATCGGGTCATATTAACAGACTCCATTGGTTCTATGAAACTGGTGTAATGTCGGAATTTTATATGATGTATTTCCACAGTAACACTGACTTGATATTCTTACGAACCCTCAAAAGCACCTACTTAAGCGTACTGAAGTGGGTGAGATTTAATAATGATTTAGCGCCTCATAGAAGTCCTTAACAGGATGTTGAATCTGACCTTTTAGGAGCTGATAATAATGGACTCTGCATGTTCAAGTGAAGTCATCATTGCAGAGGGGGCCATCGAGAAGCTAAATTCGCTCCTTTCGGGATATCAGCGCCCACTGATTGTCAGCGATGTTATGATATTCGACAAGTATGGTCCTGTTATTGAGAATCTTCTTGATGCAGATGTTATCTGGTCAATTTCACCAGTCTACAAGAAAGGTTTGGTTTCCAGATATTCCGGTGTGGATATTATTCTCGGATTTGGTGGGGGAAGGAGCATAGATCTCGCCAAATTATTTGCCAATGAAGCTGGTTTGGAGTGGATATCTATTCCAACTGCAGCCTCACATGATGGAATTGCCAGTGATGTTGCATCTGTCATGCATAACGGGTATCGGTATTCTGAGAAGTGTAAACCGCCAAAAGCGATTCTAGCTGACTTGAATATCATATCAACAGCGCCCAAAATATTGACACTCTCAGGAATTGGAGACATTATATCCAAGACCTCTAGCCTTGCTGAGTGGCGTTTGGCTCATCTTCATAATGATGAACCTCTTGATGAATCAGTCTTTGAAATAGTGAATAATTCATTGCAGGGAATCCTGAGAGATTACAGCTTGAAAACCCTTGTTCGCTCGATTATTGATACTGGTAACGCTATGACCTGCTTTGGTAGTTCAAGACCATGTTCGGGTACAGAACATGCGATTTCTCATGCGATGGATCGTAGAATGCAAAGTCTTCACGGGCTTCAGGTGGCATTTGCTACTCCACTAAGTCTGTATTTTTTGGAAAAGGCTGGTTTTGCCAAGCATTCGGCTCACAATATTCATGCCTTCTTGAAAAAGACTGGAATGCCAAATACTCTGGAGAATCTTGACATGACGGAGAGTATATTTCTTGATGACATTCATCACGCACTTAAAATAATGGAAAAACGTGACAGGTATTCAGTTCTCAAACATTGCAATGCATCTGACAGTGACATATCTGAAGCAATCAAGGAAATTGGATATCTATAGAATTCCTTTCTGTAAATGACCGGTTCGACAGTTTTAAAAGAATTCTCCACTTGGCGCCCTGAGTGCAACCAATGAGGTTGCGTAATTTGTATTCATTCATGGATACTAATACCAATGAAGTAAAGAACTGAGGTAATCATTTATGCCAAAACCTAGTTTTGTCGATTGGGAAGCCACTGAAGAGCTTCAGAAAAAAGCCCTTGAGGCGCTTGAAGTTGCCAAGGATACTGGCAGAATCAAGAAAGGAATCAACGAAGCCACAAAGAGTATTGAGCGAGGAATCGCCAAGCTTGTGGTTATCGCTGAAGATGTTGAGCCCCCTGAAATTACAATGTACCTTCCAGGTCTGTGTGATGATAAGAAAGCTCCTTACATCTTTGTACCGAGCAAGAAAGATCTTGGTAATGCAGCTGGTATTGAACGTCCTACAGCAGCAATAGCCATCGTTGTAGATGGAAAAGCCAAGGACTTGGTCACTGACATCGTGGATAAAATTGCAGGTTTACGCAAGTAAGAGAATCAGGGTGATGGATTCTTATGAGTAGTAAAGAAGCACCAGAAGTAACGCCTTCAATCCCCGCGGAGGTCATTCAACTACTGGGACGTACAGGAGTGACCGGAGAGATTACACAGGTTCGAGTCAAGATCCTAGATGGCAGGGATAAGGGTCGAGTCCTCACACGAAACGTCAAGGGACCCATCAGGGAAGGAGATATTCTCATCCTTAGGGAAACTGAACGTGAAGCTCGTAAGATGAGGAGGCGCTAGAGTCATGGTAGGCACTCAGCCTTCCTCGTACTATGTGCGTGACTGAATGATGAAGAGCTATAAGCTCTTCTCCAACTTTTTCTCTTTTTGTTATTCTTTCGAGGAATTTTTTTCTATAAGAGCATAAATCGTATTCCGTCTTCGTACCCTTCCATACTTCTTCCAGAGTTTTTCAATGATATCGCCAACTTTCAATCCTTGTCTATTTAGACCTAGAATGAATGACTCTTCATCCTCGGATATTCTGCTCCAATCCATTGAATCCAACATGGGAACTAATTGTTCAAGACGCTTTTGTCTTCCTTCTGCAAATCTAAACATTGGAAGGTCTGCCGCTCTTGAAATATTGTCTTTTCCTCCGATTCCAACTGCGATCTCAGTCGAGTATGAATCTATGTCAAGTGATTTCATTAGTTTACATACGAACTCCTGATTCGTATATGTTGCAATCGCTGTATAGAGTCCCTTAGTGGTGGCAAAACCATCCCCATCTGCAATACCTTGGAGCAAGGCGATTCTCCATGATCTAGGTGCGTTCAAAACCCAATCAGGTTGCACTCCATGTTCATTCTTATTTCTTGAACCTTTCAACCCAAGTAATTCCTGTCGAACCCAGACGAAAAAGGGACTTTTCTCGCTCTTCCATACATGAAGAGGTATATCAGAGTATGAACCGTACTCATCTTTCCCCTTGACAGTGTTGAAGCCCAGTTCGTTCAGTGTATGGCAGTATGCATTTCCTGGAGTTTCGCTCCATTCATATTTCTTTGAAAGTTTTAGCTTGACTCTCTCTGATGATGAAACCGTCTTCTTAGAAGAATCAAAGTTCCCGTCAGCGATTGTCAGTCCTAGAAAATACATGAAAGCAATTACTCCGCCGAAATCAGAAAATTCAGGATTAGTATTTTTCTTCTCATCAAATGGAGTAAGATTTCTGAGCTGGATAAGAACATCAAGAATCTCTTCAGGTTTGTTGATTCTTTCAGGTACTTGGACAAAATCCTTCAATCCAGAACCAGTGATTCGTAATGGTAGCCATTTCTTCTCAGGTGATGGTTGTTCTTCAGGGATACAAGATACCATTCCTACAAATCTTGGAGTGAAGGGCGATCGGATTCTACGAACGATCCTTTCTTCTGCGATTTCAGTCATATCTTCAATCTGTCCATACGATTTGGCACCTTTCTTAATGGCTTGAATTATCTCAAAGAATTCCTCGGTCCATTTCTTACTTCTTGGAGAGATTCTTATTTCCTCATTGATGTATAAGGTGTTGTAACGTTCGTAAAGGGCATCTATGGAATCCAATCCATTACAGAGTCTATTCATTTTTGTTAGATATTCTTGAAAATCAGGTATTCGTTTATGGCTAAAGCCTTCTAATGATTCTCTTGGAAGAAGTAAATAGAATAGACGTGGCATGGCATCAGTGGTTAGCCAATCTCGAATTGTTGTTTTTGAGAAACCAGTTTCTTTCGATACTCTAGAAATATCACTTGAATTTAGAATATCATTCTCATGAAATTCTGCAATCAGACTGAGATAGATTTCTGCATAGTGGAAAAGTCGTTGGAAATCATTTCTTTCCATCAGAGATGGATGATGATGTTTGATAAATTCCTGTAGTTCTTCTGAATTCGTAATCTCATCGTCCTCAATGAAAGGAAAATCCTTCGTAAATTCATATTCTATTCTCTTTCCACGATTGGATATTTCTTCTTCAGATGATTCGATTTGCTCTGAGCGCGGGCATTCACTTTCCTCAGCTGCAGTCCTTATGAGCTCATTTACCTCTTCAGCGGTAAGCATTTTGTGAGCTTTCAGAAAATCTTTCATAAACTCCTCTCGTTCTCTATATGTCATTCTTCGGGTTGTGCGCTCAGGAATGTCTTCTGATTCATCGTACTCTCTGGATTCTTTCATCTATTCCATAATCCTTTCAATACTGTTTAAGCTCCTACAATAGCATAATCTAGAATGAGTTAGGAGTTTGGTGGATCAAGTCCTAAGTCAAGTGAAATTGGATTCATTGTTTTGGTAACCATACTAGCCCATTCTTTTATTGAGGGGCGAAAACTGGTTTATTGAATTGAGTGAAGGGGTTAGTTTTGTTTGATAGAATATTCATCTAAAATCCTGATTCTGTATATTCTGTAGATTTCTTTGAACATACTTTCGATGTCTTTAGAGGCAAGTTTTTATGCTAATTACAGGTCGCCCACTCGGTTATCACAATGGTAGGCACTCAACGCTGTTCATTCTGCGGTAAAGACATTGAGCCAGGAACTGGTTCAGCATTCGTACAGACCAAAGATGGCGCTGTTATGTGGTTTTGTAGTAACAAATGTAAGGTCGCCCGAGTAAAACGCAAGTATAAGCCTCGTGATACAAAGTGGACAGCTGGCTACGAGAAAGGCGGTAAAGCCGGCAGGTAGTATCTGCAATAAAAAAGAGTGAGAGGTGGCATTCGTGCCACCTTGAATCTCAATTTATTCTGCTTTTTCTACTTCTTCTATAACAAAATCAAAGATTACTTTTGCAAGAGTGGCAATATCCTTAGTACTGATGCCATCTGCATCTTTACCAAAAAGGTCTGTCAGATTCCGAAGGGCTGATTCAGACGTGTCTTGATTCTCAATAGAAAGTCGTACTAGATCACGAATGGCCATAGTATAATCAGCATCTCCAACCGAGTATTTTGCAATGTATGAGCGTGCCTTCTCTTCAGCATCCGAAGATACTGCAAGCCCTCCCTCAATTGTCCACAACTCAATCTCCTTTGCAGCTGTTTCTGGGGCATCAGATGCATGGGCAATATTGACTCCCGCCCAGATGCCATATTTGCCTCTCAAAGAAGTAGGAGCGGCTTTTTGAACAAAAGTTGCGCCCAAGGCATCACGAATTTTCTGAATTGCATCATTAGCTTCGAATATCATGGTCAGTACTGGCGCAGATGAGATAAAGTCTACAAGCCATGGGAAGAAAGGCTTATCCTTGTGCACATCATAGTGCATCTTAGCCAGGGATTCTGGGACCTTCATCTCCTTGAAGGCGATAATATTGAGACCTTCATTTAGCAGGGCCTCAAGAACGAGGGCGCTTACTCTTCTGCGAGCAGTACCATCAGGTTTGATAATGACAAATGATCGTTCCAATTGTATCACCGGTTTGTTGCAGACAGCGGAATGTGTGTGTCTGTACAAGCGCAAGAGCCAGAGGTTTGTTATTTTAGCATTGCGACAGCACTGTTTCAGAAAGAATTGGCTCAAGCGACAGTTTCTTATGCTGAGCTCATTTGCGGAACAGCAATCTTCTGTGAGGTGCTGAGTTTTGGCAGAATCATCTAAACTTCGTTCTCCAATAGTAACTGTTCTAGGACACATTGATCACGGTAAGACATCCCTTCTCGATAAGATGCGAGGTACTGGTGTTCAAGAGAGAGAAGCAGCCGGAATTACTCAGCATATTGGAGCCTCATTCTTCCCTACTGAAACAATCATGTCAATATGTGGTGACCTTCTCAAATCGATGAATACCACGCTATCAATAGATGGGCTTCTATTCATTGACACCCCAGGTCATGAGGCATATCTCAACCTACGTAGACGAGGGGGAGCAATTGCGGACATTGCAATTCTTGTTATTGATATTAATGAGGGTGCCCTTACACAGACGTACGAATCGTTGAAGATACTCCGATCGGGTAAGACACCCTTCTTGATAGCAGCCAATAAGCTCGATAAGGTTCCTGGATGGAAAAGTAAACCAGGTATGTCTTTGATGCAAGCAATAAAGGCACAATCATTGTCAGTACAATCGGAATTGGATAGAAGACTCTACGAAGTTGTAGGAGCTTTGTCCGCGAACAGTATTCAATCCGAGAGATTTGATCGAGTAGAGAGCTTCGCAAAGAATGTGGCAATTGTACCTACAAGTGCAAAAACAGGTGACGGAATACCTGAGTTGCTCATGGTATTATCAGGTTTAACCCAGCAGTTTATGAAAGATCGATTAGCTGTGTCAGCGGGACCTGCAAAAGGCGCTGTGCTTGAAATACGGGAAGAAACAGGCCTAGGACTCACTCTTGATACTATAATCTATGATGGCGTGCTCAAGAAAACGGACACGGTTGTCATAGGAGGATTGGATGATGTCGTTGTGGCGAAGATCAGAGCTCTTTTGCAACCCAAACCACTTGACGAGATTCGAGATCCGAAAGAGAAATTCACGCAGGTTTCGGAGGTGCACGCAGCTGCAGGTGTCAAGATAGTGGCACCTGACCTCGAGGGAGCAGTTGCAGGAGCTCCTGTTTATGCCGTATCAGACCCGGAACTATTGGAAGAGATGAAACAGAAAGTACGTGATGAGGTCAGTTCCATTCGAATTCATACCGACGGGTCAGGTGTTGTGTTGAAGACTGACACCCTTGGCTCATTGGAAGCTGTATCTCAATTCCTGCAAGAGAGAAAAGTTCCTTTGAGGTCTGCTGATGTCGGACCGATAGTAAAGCGTGATGTCATAGGGGCATTTGCATCAGGCGATACGGACCCCCTGAATGCAGTGATTTTAGGATTCAATGTTAAGTTTGGGCCAGACATAGAAGATTTGGCTGCCGAGTATGGCATTGAGGTATTCTTGAACAAAGTCATTTACCGATTGTATGATGATTACAATGCATGGATAATGGTAAAACGTGAACAGGCGAAAGCTGAATCACTTGGATCAATTATTCGACCTGGAAAAATCGAGTTGATGCCCGAAAATATCTTCAGGCAGAGCAAACCAGCAGTTGCAGGAGTCCATGTGCATGGTATTATCAAGCCCCGAACCGTATTGATTAATGCTGAAGGAAAACGAGTTGGAACAATCTTACAGATTCAGGACCGGTCTGTAA
>CAYMLT010000157.1:0-7594 GCA_964391265.1 uncultured archaeon | reverse complement strand
GTCATGGATCACTCCGAGTATCAGCCGCCGCCGACTGGCGGGAAGAGGGCAACAGCATCATCATCCTCCAGTTTTGTTTCGTAGCCATCAAGAAGCTCAATTCTCTTTCCATTGATCATACACGAAAAAAACCGCTTCAACTCATCTGTATCTTCATCAAATACTGTTTCTATGAATCTCCGTCCGTATTTGCTTTTTAGTTGTTGAAGGAGCTCATGGATGTTTCCTGCTGACATTTCTACTCTGGGAGTTCCAGTTACTTCTCTCACAGTTGCAAAGAACTTGACCGTCACTCTTGCCATTTGTTTCCTCTCTCCCATAGTTGGAGGAAACAAGGGATTTTAACGCTTATGAAGCGTATGAAAAATGGTGCAAAACAGTGCATGGAGACTGATGGTTTGGAGATCGTCGTCGTAGGTCATCTCAGTAGAGATTTGAATATTACTCCCGAACAGACTCGAGAATCTATAGGTGGTGGACCTGCATACGCAATGATTGCTCCACAAATTGGCGCCTTCGGAGCCGGCATTGTTACCCGGATTGGGCCTGATTTCGAGCAATCTTATATTGACCTTCTCAAGGCCTCCAATCTTGATTTAACGGGCCTGAGAACCGCAGGGAAGCATTCAACGCGTTTCATCAATGAATACAACAAAAATGGAGAACGCACTCAGAGGGTCGAGTTTACAGCTCCTGAAATTCGATCTGGAGACCTCCTTCCCACGCACCTTCAGGCAAATATCATCCACTTTTCGCCCCTCCTTCACGAAATTCATCCCTCTTGCGTGGAGGCGGCAAAATCATTTGGTGCATTGGTTTCCGTTGACGTTCAAGGATATACCAGACGCCTAGAAGGTGACCGTATCGTTGCCCAGCCTTGGGATGATGCCCAGCATGTATTGAAACACGTTGATGTAGTTAAATGCAGCATGCATGAGCTGGAATTCATATTTGGAATGAAATCAGAACTTGGTGCAGTAACGCACGTTCTTTCTTTGGGCCCGCGGATAGTGGTAGTAACAAAAGATCAGCGTGGTTCAACGATTTACACTCGAAATTCTCAGATCCACCTCCCTCTCGTATTGGCTGATGCGCTTGTAGATTCAACAGGTTCAGGTGACACGTATATCATAGGATTCCTTCTGGAATACATGCGTACGGGTGATGTGAAACGTTCGGGTCTCTTCGGAGCTACTTGTGCTTCCTTCAACGTTGAATCTGTGGGTCCGACCAATCTTCCAACCCGTAACATGATTGAGCGTCGAATGCGGCCATATTTGTAACCTATCGCGTTCTAAGGAATCCTTTTCAACTACTTCATTTCGCAAATACCAAGGAGTAATCAAGGAGTAGAGAGAATGCTTGAAGATCTTGACCGACTTATGGAACTTGAAGAAGTAGATGGTCTGCTTGCTTTTGGAAATGCATTTGAGAATCCAGATATTTTCTGGCTAACTGGGTTCCGTTCTCCGGACGACATATCTTTTCTCCATAGCCGTGGCGAGGAATCACTAGTATCTACATCATTCCACGCCCTCGAACGTGTGACAAAGGAGAGCTTCATTAGACGAACTCATGATCTTACCGAGGTCGTCCGATCTCTGATGAAAGAGGGACGAAGAGCCTCAGAATTTCCAGAGATGCTTCTCAAGGATATGTTAGACGTTGAATTTTCTGGAGAAGTACTCGGGGTGCCAGATCACTTTCCCGCCTCTGGATTAGTTGCTATTCAAAATCTTGGATACAAGGTCAAGGTTGTACCAGACCTCCTTAAAGATGCACGTGCAACCAAGTCCACATACGAGATTAATCTCATAGAGAAGGCTGGAAAAGCAACTATAGGCGCTATATCCCAAGTCATTGAGCTGATTAGGGATGCAGATATAGGCGCAAACGATGTCTTACTTTACAACAAAAAACCCTTGACTGTGAAGGATGTCAAATTGGCTTTGGATCATTTCCTTTTGGACCATGCCGCAGAATCTGCAGAGGACGCAATTCTGGCAGTTGGAGAGAAAGGATTCGATTGGCATTATCTTGGATTGCCTGAAGATAAGCTGAAAGCAAGAGTTCCTATTATCATGGATGTGTTTCCGCGCTTGAAACAGGAATTCTATGTTGCAGACGTTACTCGAACTGTTGTAAAGGGCAAACCTGATGATAAGGTCAAGCAAATGTTTGATGCTGTACTGGCAGCTGCTGATGCAGTTTTTGATGCGATGACCAATGGGGCCAATATCGATGAGGTGAATCTTGAGTGTTACAATACTCTAAAGAAACATGGATTTGACTCAAGCCGGCTTAATCCTAATGCTGTTGAAGGAATGACACACGGCCTTGGGCATGGAATTGGTCTGGCCATCCATGAGAATCCAAGCCTGTACAAGAGAGAAGCATGCTATGAGGATGGTCATGTTGTTGCAATTGAGCCTGGTGTATACTTGAAGGCTCATGGTGGCGTTCGCATGGAGAATGATTTTGTTGTCACCAAGGGAAAACCAAGGCGGACAACATTGGGATTAGACGATGCCATGTATCTTTAATTTTCCACATTCAGTGCGTGGTAAGGACATACAGAGATACACATTCCACAGCCTTGGCATTTTCCACTATCGATTTCAAAGAGGTTTCTTGACTTGTCCACAAAGATGGCATCATAGACACAGGACTTGGGACAGAGTCCGCATCTTGTGCATAAATCAAGATCAACCTTTGGAGTGCCTTTAAGAACTACAGTATCAGATAGATGTTTCAAAGCCATTCCCTTAATATCCAGAATAGAATCATATCCATGTGATTCCAACCATGATTTCATTTCTACAGCTATTCTGCCATAAACAGTGTGACCTTCAAAAATTGCAGCAGTGCATACTTGCACGGCGGATGCCCCAGCCATCATGAACTCAATTGCATCTTCTCCGCTTGAAACACCACCTACACCAATCACAGGAATGCTGGTTGCTTTTGCAATATCTGCAACACATTTCATTGCAATTGGCCTAATGGCTGAACCACTCATCCACCCCTCTCCTCCGTCACTCCCAAGCATGGGTTTGCCACTTTCAATGTCAATTCGCAGACAAGGACCAAAAGAATTGATTGCAACTATTCCATCAACATGTGGCTCAAGCTCTTTGGCGATTTTTGTCACATCAACTTTCGGGGACAACTTTGCGAAAATTGGAATGTCTACCACTTCTCGAAGCGCTTTAGCAATCTCTACATGGCCCCCCACATAATGGGTGCTATATTCAAGAGCATGAATCCCTGCTTTTTCAAGCATAGGCGCAATCTTGGAAACCTCTTCGGGTTTGTATCCTAGACTAGCAATCAGTGGTAAGCCAGAGCTAAGTGCGATTGGATATTCCCTTTCTAGCCATTGTTCAACCGGTAGCTCACTCCATAGTTCTGCATTGAGCATACCTCGGCGAGAGCCTACTCTCCCTTTTAGTACGGCCGCCATATTGGGTCTTGGAACCTCTGCGGGGGATACACTTACGGTCTTGGCAACAAGTCCTCCAGCTCCACCTGCTGCCGCGTTCAATAATGTCATACCATCTTTGGCCCCTGGACCCGCCGCAGTAAAAATCGGATTTCTAAAACGGAGTCCTGCAAATGCGACATTTAGATCTACCATAGTATCCTTAGGTGTTCTTCTCGCATATGAATCGCACGAAAACGATTCAATAGATTTATTATAAACCTCTGTTGCACCCTCAACGGAGATGGGCGTGTATGACAAAACATCAAAAAGCAGAGTATCATATCGATGACATTATCGATGCACTATTTGCATCGTCGCTAAAATCTGAGAATATCCGAATTTTCCTTGAAATAATAGAAACAGAGTGGTTCATATGGGAAGAGCGAAAAGGTGGAATCGACCCCATCGTATCTGATTTAGCCAAGCTTGTGGACTTCATTAAATCCCGGTTGAATCCTCTGATTGCCTGTTCCTATTTCGATGGAATCGAAGACACTCCAGAATCGATGTTAATGCGATTCACAAACTCAGAACTCTGTCCTGAAACACACACTCACATTCTGATTCAAGCCGGATACCGGTCCCTTCACCAATCTCTTGAATTAATCGCGCAATGAGCCTGATTCAAGTTTTAGAAAGCATTCCCCTTGCGTCGAGATCGGTAGCTACATCTTCAAGACCCACTTGCTGCAATTTGGATTTTTTCGGAAAACCAGTTTCTCTATCACATCCTCGAAAATCATAATACTCATCAAGCATCATATCGAGGTCAGGAAGCCCTCCCTTTGAGGGTCCTGTTGGCATAGGATCTTTCAACAACCTTGGAGGTAAGTTCTCCTCCTTCCTTGTAATGCCCAATCGATGATTGTAAGCTCTTCTGAGGTGACTGATTCTTTCTGCAGCCTCTCGTACAAACTTCATATCTGACCACTCATGCATTCCTGTGAGTGGTGCAATAATATTGGTGAAGGTATCCATATAATATACAGGAGGCCACATTACTGCATATTTGCATATGACTGCTGAATCAGCTAACGCGTAGAAGTCCTCCATATCCTTTACAAGTTCGCCTTTATGCGCTGGGCTCATTATTTCTAGAATTGCATGCGCTTTTTCTTCGCCGAACCTTTTGGCAGTTATCTCAGGATAGCCAAGCTCTTCGAGACATGAGATGCTTCTCAGATGGTCTGCTCCCCTAACATTCGTTGCATAAGTCAAACCAATCGATTGGTGAGCTCTTGGATCTTGACCTGACGCTTCTAAGCCCTTGACATGGATTGCATACTTCCAAGCATCTCCTCCAATAATCTCAGCAGCTTTTCTGGTTCCTTGTGCCAGGATCTTACCAAAGCCCTCCTGCTTTGCGATCATCTCTACTAACGTGACCATTGATTCGATATTTCCCCAACCGAGTTCTAATCCATCTGTGTCTTTTGTGGTAATGATTTTCTGTTCCCAGAGGTCCATTGCGAATCCGATTGTCTTGCCGCATGAGATAGTGTCCATTCCTAGAAGGTCACATCTCTTACCCATATGAAAGACCGATTCTACATTGTTGTTCATACAGTTTGAACCGAATGCCATCAGAGTTTCATACTCAGGTCCACCTATGGGTCCTGTTGCAAAATCACCATCTTTCACTGTGATGATATATTTACATCCAACCACGCACCCATGGCATGCTTCCTGGGCAATTCTATACTTTTGTGCAATGATTTCGGGCCCGATATCATCCGCTTGTTCGTAGAATCCCGTCCAATGATTCTTGGTTGGCAATCTGCCTATCTCATTAATAATCGCAACAAGGTCTGTTGTTCCATACTTTCTAAGTGATGCTAGGGAATCTTTCCAGAGGGGGTCTCTGAGCTTTTCCATCTCAACTTCATTAGCTTCAAGATACTTCTTCATATCGTATGCTTCAAGTCCCAGTGATCCACTAGCGGCCAAACCCTTGACATTCTTCGATCCCAAAACGGTGCCCAGTCCCGCTCGGCCTGCAGCTCGATAATAATCGACAATTACAGAGGAATATAGAACCTGATTTTCTCCTGCTGGACCAATTACTGCCGTTTCTATTGAAGGGTCCTTATGTTCCTCACGAATCATATCTGTAGCAACGTTTGTCTCTCTGCCCCACAGGTGGGACGCATCTCGAAGCTCTGCCTTTCCATCTTGCATGAAGAGGTATACTGGTTTTGGTGATCTGCCGCTGAAGATGACAAAATCAAATCCACTGTATTTCATTTCTGGTCCAAGAAATCCGCCAACGTGAGATTCCGCCCATACACCAGTCAAAGGGCTTTTTGATGCAAACATCATTCTTCCTGAGGGAGAAAACATCACTCCTGTCATAGGGCCTGTTCCTACAACCAACACATTCTCCGGACCCAGAGGATTTGTTTCGGGACCTGTTCGATCCCAAAGGACCTTGGCCGCAACTCCTGTCCCTCCTAGATAGAGTCTTGCCCATTCCTTCTCCATTTCCCGTTTGTGGATTTTTCCTTTTGTCAGGTCAATATCTAGATAGTTCCCAGCATAGCCCTTATAGTCAAAGGTCACTTTATTCGCTCTCCTTCAAAGGCATAACGATGCTCAGTGCAGATTCGGTTCCCTTGAATCTTGTCTGCAATCCATCTTTAGACTCGTAGGTTATTGCCCCATATTCACATGCTTTAACACAGGCTGGGTCTCCGAAACAATGATCACATTTGATTGCCTTCTTTGTTGTTGGATCAAGGGCAATTCCCCCATAGACACAGGCAGTAACACAGTTCCCACACCCGACGCACGTTTCACTTTTGACATAGAGAATGCCATGTTCATTCTGAACAATAGCTTCGTTTGGGCATGCCTTTTGACAGAGAGGCGATTCGCATTGAAGGCATACAACAGGTGCAATGATGTTCTTCGTTTCTTGCTTGATGACCTGTATTCGAGCTCTTGCAGGGCTGAATTCATTGTAATGTGCCACTGAACATGCAAGTTCACAATTTCTGCAGCCCGTACACTTTTCATAATCTATTGCAAGTACATGTCCCAAGACCATTGCACCTTCTATGTTCATTCTTGCAGGGATTATGTCCAATGATATCTCTCTACTTTAACTTGTTGCAGTCTTGGGTCTGTCATACTAAACGTTATAGGATGGATTGACGCCTTTTTCTTACTGGAGAGGCATATTACGTGTAGGGATAGACGTTGGCGAAAAAATGACAGACGCATTGACCCCCTTAGGACTGGCTGATATCGATAGAATCCAATTTAGAGATACAGCTGAAAGCATTCCTATTGCCATTCTCGAGATTGACCTTGAATACAATTTGGTATTCGCAAATGCGTTTGCACGAAATCTCCTACAGCTAACGAATGACCACATTGTTTCTGGAATAAATCTGAATGACATTGTGTTGCCCTCTCAGATTGGAGCGGTTACTGAAGGATTGCGAAGATTAACTGAGAACGCGGAACCAATTTCTATCGGAATTCGAGTAAGGCGAAAGGATGGTGCAGAGCTGGCTACTGAAACCACTGCTCGTCTAATCATGAATAATGGTGCACCTGTTGGCTACACCTCCTATTCGGTTGACATGACAAGAAGATTGGCCATAGAAGAAAGAATTCGAAAGCAAGAGGGCTTATTCCAAACACTTCTTGATCAGTCAAGTTTCATCGGGTTGCTGATTGTTAACGATAGGTACCAGTTTGAATATGCAAATGATAGGCTTTGTCAGATTCTGCATCGAACCAGAGGCGAAATCCTTGGGTCTGATTTCCGGAAATTTCTTGCTCCTGAGAGTATTGAACTTGTATCAGATCGATACATCCGACGTCAGCGAGGCGAAGCAGTTGAGAATGTGTATGCATTCAAGATAATTCGGCCTGACGGGACATTTCGACTAGTTGAGCTAAGTGCCAGCACGATTGTAAGTGGGAATAACTCCATAAAGACAGTTAGCCAGATGCGTGATATCACTGATGAATCTGAACAAAGAACTGCACTCATCGAGAGTGAACACCGGCACCGCACACTAATCGAAACCATGGATTCAGGTCTTTGCGTAGATGATGAGCAAGGCATTTGTCGATTAGCAAACAAAGCACTATGCGAAA
>CAYMLT010000156.1:0-7619 GCA_964391265.1 uncultured archaeon | reverse complement strand
AGGATTGGAAGTGGTGCAGGCATCATGTAAGAGAGCACTTCCGACATTATGCTCTCTCCTGCTGGTGTTACCGCTGTTATTGAATAATAATACGCAATTCCTGCTAATGCATCATTGTCCGGGTATATTAGGACTGAGGCTGTTTCAGCAAGCAGCCTTAAATCATCAGGCTCAGTTCCCCGATAAATTTTGTAGCCAGTTATCGCATATCCCGTATCATTGAAAGGCATGTCCCACGTGAGAAAGACACCATAGCCCTCGTTGAAGACTAAGAGATTTTCAGGCGGTCCTGGCGGGTCGGGATTGAAATTTCCATCTTGATTTGTCCATTCATCACTACTGTGATTGTACGTCCAACAAATATCTTCTCTGGCTTGGCCGCCGAAGATGTCACCGAAGCTTCCGCCAACAAGAACATGGGTTCCAGTTTCTGAATCATATGCACTTGCTTGACGCCAACGAGCAGGTGGGTGTGGGTCTGCCTCCATCTTAAACCATTCATCATTATTATAGTCATATGACCATGTTTCTCCGAGAACTGCATTGTTTGCGAAATCAGAAGCGCCCCCATAAAGTATCGCTACATCAGTCAGATTATCATAAGACATAGAGCAGTAGAATCGTCCTGCGGGAAATCGGTCAGGCTCCATTAATTCCCATGTATTTGCGTTGTAATCGAACGCCCATGTTTCACTGCTCAATTTGTCAACTGCACTTGAAACATAGCCCCCGAACATGATGACTCTATCAGATTCCGCATCATAAGTGATTCCCATATGGTGACAACCAATCGGTTGAGTGTCTGGTTCCAAATCAGTCCAATTGTTGGTTTCAAAATCATACGCCCAAGTTTGTTGAACATGATAGCCATTCAAACTGGGATAGTTGATTCCTCCAAATAGAATCATCACATCAGATTCTGAATCGTAAGCCATTCCCGCACCATAACGAATACCTGGTGCATTGGAAGGTGACATATTGGTCCAGCTATTTGTATTGTAGTCGTACGCCCAGGTATCGCCCGAATAAAGCGCCTCCGGAGTATCTGAAGTTTCAGACACCTGTCCTCCATAGATGATGATTCTATCAGATTGTGAGTCATAAGCTGCTGCACAACCTGCTTTCGGTCCTGGATTAATCGAAGCGCTCTGATTCGTCCACTCATTTTCATTCAGGTTATATGCCCATGTTTCATCACTGAATTCCACAACATCGCTGAATCCCGGAGATGTAGTTGCCGAACTCCAACCTCCATAACGAATGAATCGATCAGACTCTGAGTCATATACTAACGCTGCTTCAAGTGTTGAAGATATATCATCTTGTGCAAGAGTAGGATTTGGCTGAGAATTGGCAGTTTGAGAAATTGTGTGTGCTGTAGTAAGAGGTCCCATAATAATACCAATTAGAAGTGCAATCATAATGAATGTGGGAATTTGCAGATGTCTTCGATTCATTGACAACCAATCTCCATTTAGATTCCATAAATTATGGCATATCAGGTGGTCGTTTCAAGCAGCTTATTTTTGTATTGGTATTTTGAGTATATTGCCTTGCTCTTAGTACCAGTGAGTTCTTATTCTGTAATTGGCATTAGGTCCTTATCCGGTTGGAGAAAAAAATGAAGGCGTGCAGAAACATCCCTTTGACAACCCTTTTCGGTATCATTACAATTGTCATTTATTGTTTGTTCACCGCTGTGTCATGGGCATTTTACCCTGATTCGTTTGCACCTTGGACCAATTATCTGAGTCGACTGGGCAACTTCGATTACAATCCTTTCGGAGCATTCTTCTACAACTGGGGTTGTATCCTGACAGGAATTGTTCTAATTCCCTTTTTCATTAGCTTGATTGAGTGGAAGTCTGAAAAGATAATTCAAACCTATATTCTTATGCTTGGAATGGCTATTGGGTTTGCTTCAGCAATCGCTTTGGTTATGATTGGAATATTCTCTGAGGATCTAGGCAGTCCTCACATGACGGCTTCGTCTACCTTCTTCATCATAAATTTCGTTACTCTCATTGTGTTGAGCATCGGTCTAATCTTGAATAATGAATTTCCCAAATTGGTTGGAGTATTGGGTATTGGTGTTTCACTGAGCAGTCTTCTTATGGAGTTGGCAGTAGGTGGTCCCATTACTGAATGGTACACAGTTTTTGCATCTTTGACTTATGTTGGATTAGTAGCAGTTGCAACATATCGATTTGAAAAATCATAAAGCAGCCCTACAAGTCAACTCATATAGGATGTAATTAATTGCTGGATTACAAATATTTCCTTCAAAGGTGATATCATGTCAAACGATGAAATGATTCTCGAAGAGTTGAAAGAAATTAGAAAGCTTTTAACTCCTAAGCCGCCGGATCCGGAACCTGCGAATATGGTGGAAGAGTTTACAGTTTTTCTAAAGAAGTACAAAGTGATAGGATTCGCAGTAGCATTTATCCTGGCCATCTATCTTGGAGCTTTGATTCAGTCCCTGGTATATAACATAATTATGCCGGTTGTCGGGTTGGTTGTGCCGAGTGCGGACTCATGGGCAGATATCTTTATCCCGTTGTCAGAAGGTGCAACAACAGGTATCATGATTGGTCTTTTTGCCGGCAATGTTCTCACATTCATTATTATGGCCCTCATTATGTTTTTTCTAATAAAGCTCACAACCAAAATCGGTTTGGAGTAAAGGATTTTGCTGGGTCGGTGAACTGTTGACCCAGTCATGTGTTTCTCTCTATTCAGATAATTCCGAATGCCAATATAACAAGGGGCACATCTGCTACTATATGAACAAGAACCGCTTCCCAGATGCTTTCTGATTTCAGTACAAGGAAATTGCAAGTAGTATCGCCATAAGGATAGATTTATCCACTTTTTCAAGAAATCGCTGCAAAGAGGATGAGATAATATGGCCAAAGAACTTCCTGTTGAGAAGTACCGGAAATTCTGTGATCCAGCAGTTATCAAATGCAAGACCACAGAGGACCTTTCACCAATTGACGATATCATTGGACAAGAGAGAGCGCTAAAAGCTCTTAGTTTTGGATTAGGCATCAGTGAAAAAGGCTTCAATATTTACGCCGCAGGTGCCCCCGGTACCGGAAAAACAACCACTGTGACAGCATATCTTGAGGACACCGCAATTGAAAAACCAGTCCCTCCTGATTGGTGCTATGTGTATAATTTTCAGGATCCGTCCGAACCCAATGCAATTCGATTGGCACCAGGTTGGGCAAAGCAACTCAAGAGTGATATCGCAGACCTCGTTGATGCCGGTAAGAAAGTGCTTCCGGAGGTTTTCGAGAGCGAGGACTATATTGCTCGAAGGCAAGCAACGACAAAAGCAATCGAAACGGAGCGCAATGAGCTATTTGCCCAATTGAATAAACTTGCTCAATCTAAGGGATTCATGCTAAGAAGCTCGCCAAGCGGTTTACTAGTGATACCAGTTTCAGAGGGTCAACCACTCACCGATGAACAGATTGCCCAGCTTGAACCAGAAGCTCTAGAGAAAATCAGCACCGCCCGTGAAGAGCTGGATGTCGAGTTGCGTAATGCTATGAGAGAATTACGGAAACTGGAATCTCAAGTGAATTCTAGAATTGAATCTCTCAACCGCGATGTATCGCTATTCGCAATAGGTCACATTATCTCTGACTTACAGAATAGCTATGCGAAGAATGATGAAGCAGTCAAGTATATCGACGATGTACAAGAAAGTATTCTTGAAAACCTTGATAAGTTCGTAGAAGCAAAGAATTCGGCAAATATGCCCCCTGAAGCTCAATTTGCGATGGAACAATTTTTCAAACGTTATGAAGTCAATATTATGGTCAGCAACAAGGACCTTGAGGGTGCTCCAGTAGCCGTAGAAAACAACCCCACCTATAGTAATCTCTTTGGACGTATTGAGAAGGAAGCACGATTTGGTGTTCTTACAACAGATTTCACGATGATCCAGCCAGGCAGTCTCCATCGCGCCAACGGAGGATACCTCATGATTCATATTGACGATTTGGCTAAAGCCCCAGCATCCTACGAGAGTCTCAAGAGGGCACTGAAGAATGGGAAGATAACAATTGAAGATGCCATGATGGGTGCAGGTCCCCTTTCAGGGAGAGGACAAAAACCGGAGCCAATCGACCTAGATATCAAGGTAATCCTTGTTGGAGACAGTCGTGTTTACGAGCTACTGTATTCTCAAGATTCTGATTTCAAGGAATTATTCAAAGTAAAAGCCCATTTCGATACGACCATGAAACGAAGCAATAAAAACATGCAGGAATTTTCGGCAGTAATGGCACATGTATGCACTAGAGAGGGTTTGAAGCATCTGGACGCCAAGGCGGCTGCAAAAGTAATTGAGTACAGCTCGCGACTTGCAGATGATCAAGAGAAGCTCTCCACACGCTTTGCGGATGTTTCGGACCTCATTCGTGAAGCAACATACTATGCAATGCAAGATGATTCAAAACATGTGACATCCAGTCACATTAGCAAGGCTATCGAAGAGAAGATTTATCGCTCAAATCTTATTCAGGAAAAGATTCAGGAAATGATCAACAATAATATCATACTGATATCAACTGAAGGTGAGGTAGTAGGGCAAATCAATGGTCTTGCAGTCATGCAGTATGGTGATTTTGCTTTCGGTGGTCCTTCCCGAGTGACTGCAAGTGTCGGCGTTGGTCGCTCTGGGATCATCGATATAGAACGAGAATCCGATATGGGTGGAAAGATTCATACTAAGGGTGTTCTGATTTTGGGTGGATATCTGTCACGTACATTCGCTCAGGACAAGCCTCTAGGATTGAGTGCAAGACTCGTCTTTGAACAGAGTTACTCAGGTGTTGATGGAGACAGTGCTTCAAGTACCGAACTTTATGCGCTGCTTTCTGTTCTCTCTGGTATTCCCATCAAACAGAATTTTGCTGTAACTGGTTCTGTAAATCAAAACGGTGATGTGCAAGCCATTGGCGGAGTTAATGAGAAAATCGAAGGCTACTACGAGATTTGCAAAGCTCGAGGGCTAAATGGAGAGCATGGTGTTATTATTCCTAAAAGCAATGTGCAAAACCTGATGCTGAAGGAAGAGATTGTCGAAGCAGCAAAGAATGGGCAATTCCATATTTATCCAGTCAGTACGATAGCTGAAGGAATTGAAATCCTGACACAGCACAAGGCTGGACTAAAGAAGGATGGATCATTCTTGGAGGGCTCGATATTCGACCTTGTCAATAAACGCCTGCTAGAAATGACCGAGAAGATGAAAGAATATCCCGGCATAGATTTTGAATAGACAGTCCATGCTCATGTGACGGTAGCACTTCCAAGAGGTTGCTCTGTCACATTCTTCCTTTTCCGTAATATCTCAAGGACAGTTACTACAGCTGCAAGACCAGAAGCTGCCAAGAACGTGATAACAGGTGCGTATGACATCTCCAAGAATACCATAGTTGTGTCGTGAGTGTGTAGTTTGTTTCTGTAATATATTGCAATTGTAATGTTATGATATCCTTCTGTCACATTCGATAAAATGTAACTGACTCTCATTGACTCAGAAGTATTGATGGCGAACTCGACTATTCCATCTTTTTCAATTTCAACTGTAATGTCATCCACAGTCCAGACAATCCAAGACAATGTCGAGGTTTTATTATTATAACTCAAAGTCAAATCGGAGTTCTCTGATACCATGGGAAATGAAGAAACTCCTACTACAGATAGAGGATGTTCATCGTAACTCTCGACTCCACCTTCTATTGTTGCTATAGTTGAGTTTTCTTGCCCTCCCCAATAGTTACCAATTCCATCACTTGAACTCCAATCATTTTGTATACCAATCTCTCTGGCACAACCCTCTCCATTACCTCGAATAAAATTTCCCCAGAAAACAGAGTCACTGACAGACTGGACACTAATTCCAAATCCCTGGTTTTCCAGAAGCATATTCATAGTGCATAGTATGTCTGTGCAGTGCTGAATTGAAATTCCATTTCCATCAGTATTAGCATCAACAGAAGATGTTGTTCGAGCAACTTGGTTCCCTCGAATTTCACATGCCTCGGAATTGGAAATGATAATGCCTGCTGAAGTGCAGTCTAATATGATATTTCGATACACCCTTAGAAGGCGGGAGTTACTTATATTGATGCCTTCAAGTGCTCCATCAATAGAATTGTACGCAATGAGTATATCATCTGCAAACCCCAAATCTAGTCCGATTCCATGCGCATGAAACTCATTCCAAAAAACGGAGCAGTTGGTCATTACACTTCCTCTAAAACCATCTTCTTCCGAAAGAAACGTATTATTTGCAAGTGTGACTTCTGTGAGATATATGCCTTCCACGACACACTCCACGAATGAATTCCCTACATAGGTAGAATTGTGAATACCACTTAATGTGATTGAGCTTTGAGTAAAACTATTTTTTTTGGCCGTAACTTCGGAACCATCGTATATGCCAAGAGTGCCATCGTGCCATGTACACATTTCCAGAGTTACTGAGTATGAATGAACCAATTCACAACCCTGACTCGTTTCAAAAATCAATCCACGCAATAAAATATCATTGCAATTCCATAGCGTGAGAGAGGGATGCTCTTGTCCTTCAAACATTAGATCTTCTATTATCACATTGCTACAATTCTCTATCCTGCAATTGTAGATCCTAGTGTCTTCATATCCTGTTATCTTAATACTGCTGCAGCTATAAAGAAACAGATATCCAAATTCACTTGAATTGATTACTGCATTGCCGGACTGAAAGAAATACCCCAGAGGTACTCCTGAAATTGTAGCGTTTTCAAAAGTATGGTCCCAATGCAATGCGAATTGTCCGTATACATAGAAATGTGATGTCATCTCAACATTAATGAAACAGCAATTTGTGGAATAGATGAGTTGTAGAGGAGTGTATTCATTCAAGAAACAGGAATCTCGAACGATGCAATTAGTAGAATCATCAATCTGTAACGAGCCAAATGCAGAATTTTCGATCCTACACCTTGAGCTCTCAGAAACCCCGAAGGTACTAGTCTCTGATGAAATGTTCAGGACCTTTATGTCAAAGGATTTTACGATACCTAGAAATCCTGCAGATGGAATTGAGCCATTCGCAATTGTCACATTATCGCTCGACATTATTCTGACATATCCTCTTCCATCCTCGGGTATCTGAATATCCTGGACTGTGATGTTCGAGGAGAACGCAACATCAATAGAAGCTTGATTGCTATTCAAACTGGTAGACTGTGCATTCATCCTCTCACAATCAACAAAAAAGACCTGTGAATACTCTGAGAGGTCTACATTCATATTGGATTTGGAGCGAAAATACCCTACTGGCAATCCCTCGACAGTAGTATTTGTGAATGTCTGAGTCCATGATGACTGTAATGTCCCTGAAATCGAAACGGTCGAGTTTCTTAAAGAACAATTGATGAAGAAACAAAGCTCCGAATCAAGTAGTCGCAAGTAGTTATGGGAATAGCAGCATATAAGAATGCAATTCTGAAAACCTACTGATTTTGAGTCACCGAGACGGACTGGTGAACCGAAGGTAGTGGAGATCACGCAATCAGTGAAAACTGAATTCTTTGAATCGTAGTAGCTGA
>CAYMLT010000155.1:0-7649 GCA_964391265.1 uncultured archaeon | reverse complement strand
AAATGGACGCCGGGTATGATTAAGGCATCGATTCTTGCCAGCGCAAAACATCTTAGCTATCCATCTTGGCAAATAGGGGCGGGTATTCTAGATCAAGAGGCAGCAATATCGTATCTTGAAAGTGCTGAGAAAAAAGATGGTCTTCCCTTAATGGCATGGATAAATCCAAACCTGGGAATTTTTGAGTTTGAACGTTGGTTCCTAAACACATCAATTAGAGTGACGGCTTCGGTCTTTGCAAGCAGCAACGCAACATTCTCGATATTCATTTCAGGATCTGCAAGACCTTGGGTTGCTGCACCCGATATTATCTTTGTAAACCAGAGTGCTCAAATTCAAATCCAAATCAAGGTGGTCTCTGCAGTTGTTTGGACCAATTTGCAAGCTCTAATTACTTTGCAATCGGATGATTATCACACTATTTGGTCCGGAATAACATTTGGTGCGACCAATCCCTACAAAAGAATTGCATTCGATTTCACTCATACTTCATGGTGGATGGATTCAATCTATGGCCAGTTTAGACAATTCTATTCAAGAATCGCAAGCTCCGGAGTTTCAGTTGAGGAAATCAGAGATCGCAATGACATTTCCTTTAACAATCTCAAGAGGTTTGATGCGGTGATTATTCTTGACCCCTGCGCATGGGAATTCTCTGAAACTGGTGTGAGCAGTGTGCCTTATCGTTCAATAGAGTACAATCAAGATGTATTGGACGCATACGAGGTGTATTGGCAAAAGGGGGGGAATCTCATGATTGCGGCTGGAAGCAATCTCAGTATGGATGTAGATAGAGTAAATGATCTTTTGGCTGTGTTTGATATGTCCCTTAATTTTGACTCAACCCCTTCATCTACAATAGTGACCTATGGTGTGGCAAATACCGTTGAAGTTGTTAATATACGAGAGCACCCGGTTACCGAGCGAATTCATTCATTTGACTACAATGGGGCATCAATTACTCCAGGACAGAATCAAACAGTCTTGGCTCAGGAAGTATTTCAATGGATAGATGAAGAGGGTACAGCATATACGGCGCTTCGACCAGTGCTTGTAGTTCATGAGGGGCGCGCATCATCAAGACTAATTGTGACAGGCAGCAACTTCTTTATCGATAATTGGGGCTTGTCGGGATTTTATCAATCTGAAGATAATTCACTAATGATGTTGAATTGCATCTATTGGTTAACGCACTTACCGGGATTCTAGAGTAAGGGTGCAATTTTTTCCGTAGCAGTTTTTGCGGCATAAACCAACAAGCCAGTTTTCATGTCTTTTCGAGCCGCGAGAACAAGGATAGCCTTTTCACCAACACCCTTCATGATGATTAGACCTTGGTCGTTTGTAATCAATATCTCCTGTAAAGAACCCTGCTCCAATCTTTCTGCAGCTAGATCTGCAACTCCAAGAATGGATGCTGACATTGCAGCAATCTCTGCTTCTTCAAGGCCCTGCGGAACCGCGGAAGAAATAGGCAAGCCTTCTTTGGATAGTAGCAACCATGCACGAACACCCGTAGCTAGAGCTGTAGCTTCCTCCATTATCTCACGGAGTTTTTCTTGAAGCTCTTCAAAGCCTGGGTCGAACATATCGCCTACCTCATAACGTATGGTTGCTTATACCATCTGTAATATTGCGCATTAATAAACTTACGTCGAATAGTCGTAAGGATTAAGGAGCTAATGGTTTTCTCTTTGCATACCTGTAACAATAAAGGATCGTGAAATTAATGGGTGAGGTACATAAAATCCAACAAACAAGCTTGAATCCAAAACCTGTGCAGTGGAAAGCTGGTGTTAGGGTACTAGGTGTTGCAGAAAGCTTTGAAAAGGGCGACAGGACCAGCTATGTGGCAGGGGTCATCATGCGAGGTGACCTAAGGATTGATGGATTTGGTTTCTGTAATCCAACTGTTGGAGGTAATGATTCTACAGAGCAATTCATCCGAATGTATCACGATTTGAAACGTACAGACGTTCGAACGTGGTTGCTTGGCGGAAGTATCATTTCTTGGTTCAATACCCTTGATATTCACAAAATCCATCACGAAACTGAAATACCGGTGGTATGTATATCCTACATGCCATCACAGGGTATAGAAAAATATGTGAGGGAGTATTTTCCTTTGGAGTGGGAGAAAAGAATGGAAGCTATTGATTCAATAGGCACACGCAAGGAAGTGATGCTGAACAATGGTTTGAGGGTGTTCATTGTTGCTGCGGGAATAGATGGACCAGCTGCTGTTGGCATCGTGAATCATTTTACATGCGAAGGAAGAATTCCGGAACCCGTTCGTGTTGCTCGACAATTGGCTGCGGCTGTTCGAATTTACCAAAAGAACAGAAAATCTATGATGGAATAATACTTAGACTAAATTCTTTCTATGCTCGACTACTATATTTGAGTATAAATCGTTGAGAAGCGGGATGGCCAATACAGATAATTTATCTTCACTAGATTCAAAAAACGGACCCAAAAGTCTGGGATTGACACCATTTCGTTCCAGAGAAATTGCATGAAGCAGCATGTCAAGTATATCTGCTCCATGGACGATACGACTCTCTAATGATTCTTGCTCATCATATTCGGTAATGAGATCCTTTGCATATCGAAGGATGTAGCCATGGGAATCGAAAATAGCTTCGATTGCTGCGTGCTCTGCAGCCAACTTTCCATCCTCCATGACACGACCACCCAACCGCACAGCAGAACGGGGAATGTCAGATACTTGGGATTCGGATAGGTCGTGCAATAAAGCCATAGTCATTACCTTTCCAGTATCAATTACTTCGCCAGATTCGGACAGACTCAATGAAATTAGCCAGCCAAGAAGCGAAGTACCCCAGGTGTGATCGGCAACAGATTCATTCCTAGCAGAATTGACTCCAGCTATTGCCCAGCCTGTACGTTGTACTAGTTTGAGAGTAGCGGATTTCAAGAATAAGGAAATTATCTCTTCGGAAAACATAGATTGCTCACACCATGAACCAAGAAAATGTAAGGAGGGGGAGAAGTGCCCCCTCGATTCACTTGACTTACGGAGAATAGGGCAAGTCTGGCACGACATAGCCAACATTGTTGATGATTAGGTTTTGGAAATATAGCAAAGCCGGCGCAAGGTCTTCAGGCATATATGTTGAGCTATACTCGAATGAGGTTATGTTGACGCCATTATTCGCCAAATTATATTCGGCAAGTTGATTTCCTGGAAACTCATCCCAGAGTGTGCTGTTTACAAGATTATAAAGTGCAAGATCTGATCGAGTAAGAGCAGAGGTTGCAATATAGCTTGGAGCAACTGGAATTTCTGGGTCCTCGCACCCATAATAATCTTGGTTGCCTTCAGCAGCTATAACCAATGGCATTCGGCCAGCTTGAGTCTGTTGGAAACTCTGGGCTGCAGCTGCCCTAATAAAGCCAGCACGAACTCCCGGCATGCTTGCACGAACAGGTGCGAAAATGATAGACAAATTGAGCTGAGTGAACATAGTGTAAGTGAGTCCTTCTGCTGTAGCGGTATCATTCCAGCTGTTCAGATATTCGATAGTAGTTATTGAAACATTTAGATCATAAGTCGCGTTAGCTGCCTCAACACCTTGAATGAATCCATTAATCATTGGAAGAAGTTCGATATCATCTTCCATAGCAGCCAATATCCCTATTGTTCCCTCATATGGGTCTGTGCCAAAATATGGCTGGTCATTGGCGAGAAATGCCGCTACTACACCACCAAGAAATGCACTTTGTTCTGTCGCAAATGTTGATGATGCAACATTGGCAAGATCAACATCAGCCCCAATAATCCCAAACTTCTGATTCTCGAAATTTGTTGCAGCAGTTCTAATGGCAGGCGCCATATCGGCACCGACACCAATAATCAAATCATAGAGATTCGTCGCTGCAAGCGTTTCTATGATATCTTGTGCTTCAGCAACAGATGTAGGTAATGTCGGGGGAACATAATACTGCACTGATATATCCCCAGCTAATTCATCCATTCCTTCTCGAACGGTATCAGCCTTGCTCATATCACCAAACCCAGGAGCCATTACCACAATGGCGATTCTAGATGGTTCATACGGGTTGGCCACGTAAATCATGGCACCGACACCGCCGAAAATAATGGCAATAATGACCAATGATACTAACATGTTGGACTTTGAGCTCACGATGCTTCCTCCAGGGTCAATGAGCCCTCCTCGCTACGGCTCTGATTTAAACTTGTTGGCCTGTGTAGTGCAGGCATATTTTTACAAGCTGTATAGGAAATGAACCAAGCAGACATAAATTCGGATAGAGTGACCTATAAATACAACCAATGCATGGTAGAATTGTGCTTGGTAATAGGGTGTAAGGTATGCCGAATGAAATTCTTGGAGAGGTTGCAAGCCTCTTAGAGGAGGCGCTAAACCTCCATACATCAATTCGTGCAGTCACACTATGTACAAGAGAAGGGGTTGTCGTTGCATCTGTTTCGCGTGACGAAGAAATCAACCCTACAATATTATCCACTATTTCAGCAGCCTTGGTTTGGGCAGGAATAACAACATTTGGAACCATTGGTAGCTCCAAACCAAATTACCTTGTGCAATCTACACCAGTATCCCGCGTGTTAACCGTCCTTCAGACCCACTTTCAGATGGTCGCGGTCATTTCAAGAGGTGGAGATTCTGGTCTTGGAATCGAAGAGATGATTCCATCATTGCAATCACTGGGAACAAGAATCGAGATACTCATGGGCTCAAAAGAGAATTTCGATACAGGCACAATTCTTGGACGAATTGTGAAAGCAATTCCCGACATTACTCAAGCAATGGTGCTCACTGCAGAAGGATTACCTATTGGATCAGTTGGCTTTCGCAATGACATAGAGATGGCGGCCCTCATAGGATCCATCTTCGCAAATGGGCTGACTTACTCAGAGTTGACGGATACGGTGTTTATCAGCTCGGACGATAATAATATCTTGATTCAAAGAATTGATGCACAGCGTCTTCTTGCGGTTGTTTGTCATGGGTTGGAATCTGAGAAAATTAGTGAGAAAATTAGGATTGTTCTGGATGCGGGTATCGGATAACCTTCGTTACTCATCCTCTTCATCTTCAATTATTTCGAATTGCCACTCCTTGAGGTTCACTCTGATATAGCAATCCTTCCCTCTTTCAGGACAGTCGATGCGTATCAGAATCTGGTCTTGTGATGATTCTCGGATTTCCGGATTCAAACATCCATCCTCTAGCTTTTCCATGAGAAATAAAACATATGCTTCTGTGATTGTATTTAGGGACCCTTCCATCAAAGAACTCCCAAGCTCTGCAAGATAATGCTTCTTCTTTCTCCCGCTTCGTTCAACGCGGATAAGACCTACATTCTGCATTCTAGAGATGTGCCACCTAACAGTATCGTGATGCACACCAAGGTTTTCTGCCATCTGCTCTTGATAGCAGCCAGGATTATTCACAACAAATGCAAAGACCTTTCGAGCAGTATCACTCCGTAAAGTCAGATATGCCATCTCGGCTTCTTGTGATCTAAGCATCTTAGGGTAGTAGAGTCGCTTTCCTGCAAATTTCATCGAATTAACGAGGCCTTCCCGTTCCAAAATCCTCAGATGCCAGGTTAGTGTACCTAGAGGACTCTCAAGCATATCCACTAGTTCTAGGAGGTAAGTTCCTGGATTTTCACAGAGAATCTGGTAGAGATCTCTTCTAAATGGATGGAGTAACAATGCAAGTCGTTTCTGCCTACCCATGCTAAAGTCCTCTTCTCTTTCCATTGAATTGTATCCGCGTGATAAAAGCGCTTTGGAATACTGTTAAAACCATTTTTTTTCTACTGATGTGCCAAGACAGAATTCTTATTACTCGAACGTGATACAGCCGACTACCTGAGAAAGCCTATGAGGGTTCACGATGTGCGGAATTACCGGGATTGTAAGTCGTTCAAGGAACGATATTGGCAGCATACTTGTCGAATGTAGTAGAAAGCTAACCTATCGTGGTTACGATTCTGTTGGTGTGGCTGCGGTACATGATGGCAAGGTGGACCTCAGAAAAGACGTAGGAACTGTAGACCTTGTTGACCAAGAATTAGGTCTCTCTGAGATGATAGGTGATAGAGGCATAGCACAATTACGATGGGCAACATATGGAGCCCCAACAAGAATTAACGCTCAACCACATTTTGGCTGCTCAGAAGTATTCTATGGAGCACATAATGGGAATTTACATAATTACTATGAATACCGTCAAGAGCTAATTGATGCTGGTCATATTGTTCGTTCGGAGAATGATGGTGAACTTTGTGTTCATGCTGTCGATAAATATTATGAAGAAACAGGAGATATGTTTGAAGCCGTACGGGGATCTACAAAGGACCTCAAAGGTGCTTTCGCATATGCAGTTGGAAGAGCAGATGAACCAGAGATTTATGCCGTGAAGATGGGTTCTTCTTTGGTTGCAGGATTAGCTGGTAGCGACACTATCGTTTCCAGTGATTTGCCATCTATTCTACCGCTTACTAACAATGTTCTGTATTTGCAGGATGGTGAAATGCTAGTACTGACACATGATGACGTGAAAGTCTACCGAGTCGAAGATGGCAAGAAACTTGATCGTAAGCCTGAGATAAGCAACGTAGATGCAAGAGCAGCAGAGAAAGGAGGATATCCTCATTTCATGCTTAAGGAAATCCATGAACAACCAGACATTGCAGGAGACATTGTTGGTGTACTTCAAAAATCAAAGCCAGAAAGATGGCTGTCTATGATTGAAGACGCCTCAAATAGATACCTGGTTGCCTGTGGTTCATCATACAATGCTGGAATAGTAGGTACCTACTTCTTCAACAGATTAGCGGGAATTCCTATTATGCCTACAATAGGTGGACAATTCGAACCCATGTATGGAAACACGCTGAATGATGAAAGTATGTGCATTCTTGTCTCGCAGAGTGGTGAAACAAAAGATATTCTAAATGTCCTGAATCATGTTCGGGACAATAATCTTGGAAAGACTCTTGGCATTCTCAATGTAATTGGCAGTACTCTCATGTTCAACTCGGATTCATACATACCAATGGCTTGTGGGTACGAAGTGAGTGTACCTGCAACCAAGACTTACTTCGCTCAAACAATAATCTTTGCATATCTTGCGGCCATGCTTGGTGAAAGGAATGGTCATCTAGACATACAAGAAGCAAGGTCAATTATTGACCAGCTTGAAAACAAGCTCCCACATTTAACGCAGCAGACCATTGATAGAAATGGCATTCTGGCAAAGAACCTTGCAAAAACACTTGTTGATACAGAGGACCTCTATTGTCTTGGCTATGGCCTTACCGATGGTGTTGCCCGTGAGGGAGCTCTAAAAATCAAGGAGATTTGCTACAATCATTGTGAAGGTATGTATAGTTCTGAATTCAAACACGGTCCTCTAAGCATAGTAACTGATGGATATCCCGTGATTTTCGTTTCTACCACGGAGGACTCGTGGATGATCATAAACCATATTAATGAGGTGTCCTGCAGAGGTGGACGGCCCATAATCGTTGGAGAAAGGGAGGACAAACTAGAGCCATACATTGACAGTCAAATGGATTACTTGGATGTTCCCAAATCCGATTCAATACTAAATCCCTTACTTGATGTG
>CAYMLT010000154.1:6334-7660 GCA_964391265.1 uncultured archaeon | reverse complement strand
AGGAATATACAACGTGACAGTATATGCAGAAGGTTTTGCAATTCAAAACCAGACGCAAGTAATCGATATTCATGTAACCTACGATACCCTTCAACTAACACATTCATGGTCGGGATCTTACGGGAACGATATTGCATACCTTCAGAGCACAAATCTGACAGTTATGTATAATGAAACCGATGGAACAGCAATACCGGATGCTACCGTCAATGTGACAGATGGCTCAACTACATGGGATATGTATTGGGATGCTACTAATGAGTATTATTGGATCACATTCAATGGATCTGATTTCAGTTCGGTACCAAGTACAACGCCCTTCACTGTAAATGCTTGGAAGGCAGGATATGAAGCACGAGCGAATGCAAGCATCTCTTTGACTGTGCAAGAAGAGACATCTACGGTACTATCAGTAACGTGGTCGCCAATTGACTTGTCCATGACGTATATTGGCAATCTCACAATCACAGCTAATTATAGCTTGTATGGGCAGCCTGTGCCGGGAGCATCTCTTGTTGTAGCATTCGACGATGGTACGCCATTAGCCCTCACATTCAATGTTGCTGATGCGTTATGGTATGCGACAATTCCAGCGGATACTATTGGTGTAGGTTCATGGGATGTCAATGTTAATGCTACAAGAATTGGATATCTATCACGCGAGTCAGTGGAAACGTTGACAATAACAGAGGACATTCCAGTCATTGTTGGTTCGTGGCAGGATGACGCCGCTGAGACCGACTATGATACATCAATACCACTCAGTGTTGTAATAACAGACTCAATTGGGAATCCGATAATTAGTTCCAATGTTTCTGTGTTAGTCCAAGGGAATTCATACAATATGACCTATGCAGGTGACGGAACGTATTCTATAGATATCAATCCTGAACCAGTTAGAGGATATCACCTTGTTGTCGTTTCTATTACTGAGTATGGATTTGTGCCTACTGCATTGAATCTGAACCTTTCAATTCTCACAACAACTGAATTCATAGTTGATGTGAATCCTACCGAAATCTATGAAGCTGAGGAAATTGAAATAGCAATAGAGTTTATTGATTCGGCTCATGCCACCTCAATCAGTTGGGGAAGTGTAAACATTACAATTAGCAGTAATGTATACGCAGGAATATACAATGGTACGCATTTCATTGTATTACTTAATGTGACGCAGGCACCTAATTTTTACACGGTGACGATTTATGGCGTGGCAACTGGATGTGTACCTAATTCACACCAGATCTCAATCCAAGTACAGGAGAAAGGTCATGCGTATATCACGATAACACCTATTCTCTCAGCAACAGAAGAAGGAACAATATC
>CAYMLT010000154.1:0-6324 GCA_964391265.1 uncultured archaeon | reverse complement strand
GAAGCCACATTGCGTATGGCAGATACGGATGCTACAATTCCATATGTTACCATACAATTCGAGATTTGGGTATACTTTGAGAATGCTACAATACGGTACTTCCAAGGCCAAGATTCGACAAATGAGCAAGGAGTCGCTCTTTGGCCTTTTACGATTCCAGCAGGAGTTGGTAGTAGATTAGATAGACTAGAAATTCGTGTGACATACGACGCTCCGCCAAATCTATGGGATGTAGAGGCTACAATGTCAGTCCCGGTATCGGTAGGTATCGCGCAAGCATTATGGAATTTCTTTGTCCTTGGACCCGGACTTTATCTTATACTAATCTTGGCGATCCTTGGTTTTGCTGTGGGAGCATACAACAAGAGTGTCAAACCCAAGAAGAGAGCCGCGAGAGTTTCATTAGATGCCCAGCTTAGGAATTTCCAGGACTTGGAAGCCATGCAGCACTTCATGGCGGTCTATATTAATAGAGGTACATGCGTGTTCTATCATCCGTTCACGACTGCAAGAATCCAGGCAGACCTCATCAGCGGATTTATCTCTGCAGTAACCTCAGTTTATGGCGAACTCAAAGGTGATGGCGTTCAAGGTACTCTGGAAGAGATTCACTATCAAGGATTAAGATTGAACAGCTACAGCGGAAGATATGTTTTAGGTATACTCATCATGGAGAAGGAACTGACACCAACTCTAAGAGACAGACTTGAATTCTTCATAGAGATGTTTGAAAACGAGTACGAAAGCCATCTGAGTGAGTGGACTGGAATTGTAGATTGTTTCGACCCCGAGTGGATAGTATCAAATCTAATGGCCACATTTGGATATGACGTGATAGTACCTCACACGATTAATGATTCTATCAAGATGGATGGCATTGAGAAGAGAATCACGGGGTACATCAAGGCGTCTCTGGGAAACAAGGAAGAGAGAGAGTTCCTAATAGGAAATTACATCCAACCCATCGCAGAGCTGATCAAAAGGACTCCAGCTGAAGCATTAGATATTTTCTTGAAGATGGAAGATAAAGGAATTATCCAACCTATTAGTGTGCAATCCATTCTCCTTAGGCAAGGTCTAGGCCTTTCAGGCGTTGGGGACCTGTTAGAAAAAATAGACAGCTATGAAGCAGAGGACACGATTATAGAAGATACTCCATCAGAAGAGAAATTGACAGACGCCGTTTCGGAAGAATCTTCACCATCAGAAGAACCTGTAAAAGAAGCGGACACGGAAGAGGCTATTAAACAAGTAGAAGAGGACGCAGTTGAGCAGCCCCCAAAGGACGTCGATCCAAGAGAGGAGTTTTTGGCAGAGGTTGAGTCGCTTCTAAAGAAGGAGAAGGATGAGAAAGATACTGAATGAGTGTTAAAGCCATCGAAGCAAAGAACACTTATCAAGCAGTCCACCTGCAAAATTTCAGAGGACTAAATATTGCCATGGGACATTGAGAACTACCATTTCGTTGACGGACGAGTTCTTAATGTGGAAATATCAATTCCACTGGTAGAATTCATCTATACCAATATCGATGATGTCAAGGAGACGTGGGAAGAGATGCTTGGGCAGTTTATGTCCGAGCATGATAATCTTGAGTTGTCATGGGAAATGCAGCCAAGAGATGAAGACGCACTTGTAACTATCAAAATTGCAAAACCGGGTGTTATCGCGAAATTCACTGAATCTGAAGCAAAGGGTGCACTTGGTGCCGTGGATGCAATGTATGACAGAAAAAAAACTTCAAAGTCCAAGAAAAGCAAGACCAATGATATCAAAAAGACTAAGAAGAAGAACCAACCAAAGGCTGCTGAAAAGACCAAACCGAAGCCAAAATCCAAAGCTAAACCCAAATCAAAAGCCAGCGCCAAAAAGAAGTAGGTCAATCCATTACAGGATTGATATTCGAACCATTTTGCACAAGTGTCACTTTTGAATTTGTACCAAGCTTATTGACCGCAATATCAAATCCCTCTTGCGGATCACGAACACTTAGACAATGAAGTTTCTCCGTCACTAGAGATTCTCGCATTCTTGAACAAATAACTAGATTTCTTGACTCCAATAGCTTCATGAAGAATCGAGACCTCTCCATCCCTTCTTTGAACCCAGTTTCGGCACGGATAAGCACATCCTGCTCAGATTGAGATAGCGAGATGGTTTCTACAAATCCATCTGGTCCGGGGCCATATGAACATTCAGCAATCAACAAGATAGTGCCGCCTGTTCTTGTGACAGCGAATCCTGCATAGAGACTTTCCAACGCATCATATAGAGTTCCATCGAAGCCTTGACCTCCAGCACCCACAATAGCCATATCCGCCCATCGTTGCGCCCGAACCGTCGTAATGCTGCGAGCGTCTATTATTGCAGAGGACCATGAAGACTGCAAATCTCCTACTGCAATGCGTGCCAATGTTCCAGAATTATCATGCGCCGTCGTAATTGCTAGTTCAGGGGGACATAGAGTTGTAATTTCATTCATAGTTTTTGTAACAACACCGTCGACATTGAAGGCACCTGTTTCATTAAGAGTAACAATTTTGTGAAATTTACGAAGCGTTTTCTGGCCGCATATGCCAGATGAAATTGATGCAGCACCACCAGTGACTCCAGTGAAGATGTTCGGCCGTACGGTACTTAGAAGAATTCTATATGTTGCATCAGTATATTTGGAATTCATATAGACGGGGATGGAATGAGTATCTGAATCCCCCAAATGACGTAGTGAAGATTCCCTTTTTTCATCATGAACATGAACAAAACAACCTCGATTACCAGGATTGCCTAAATGATCCATGAGAGATTCCAGATTAGACCGCAAATACTTTGGAAGTGAGAGGATAAGAGAAATGTTTGAGAAGGAAATTCCCAATGAATCTAATAGGCTTAACAAGAAATCGAGAATCCTCCTTGAATTCGGACACTGGAACGGATTATCCAAAACAATCGCGATATCTGTGTCGCTCGGGTCACCATCCAATATTGACCGTGGAAATCCTGAAGATTCCACGTCATGAAAGAAATGGGATTCCAGATGAGAGGGCTCAACAACAACCTTGGGTTGAATATGGTCCAGTGTATATAGGTGATTTATCTCGATAGGAAGAACTCCATCTCCGTACTCAATCTCGTATCTCATGTCTCCATCCTACAAGTCTTTTACGATTCCACTACTTAAGCATGTCAAAAACCCAGAATTGGATGAAGCGCACAATTTATCATATCCATGAGATTGAAAATGTTGGATGGGAATACAGTGAAACGGATTGACCAGATCTTTCTAATGACGATTATTGGTGTCCTTCTGTATTGGGTAATAATTCTAATCTTTGCTGATTTGACTGGTCCACTTGTTTCCATTTATTATTGGATACAGGGCTTCTCGGTGCTCATTGGTTATCCGGGGGCTTTTCTCATCTCCTTTATTGGGAATGTAACAGTCCTATTCCCCTTCCCATATATCGCAGTTCTGTTTCTCTTAGGCGGAGCGAGTGCAGGACCTCTAGGACCGTTCTATTTTGACCCATGGCTACTCGGTCTTTTTGGAGGGGTAGGAGCTACAATTGGTGAGATGACAGGATATCTGTTAGGAAGAGCAGGATCTACGTACGTTCGATCTGACCAGACAAGCGGGTTTCTCAAGTATGTTCAGAAATATCCACGAACAACTCCATTGATTATATGGTTCCTTGCAGTTACTCCAGCTCCTGATGATATGTTAGTTATCCCTCTTGGAATCGCCAAATATCCTTGGAAAAAGGTGCTTATTCCTCAGCTCCTTGGCAAGACCATGTTTCTAATGGGTATAGCTTGGGCAGGTCGATTGGGGCTCTCTTGGATAGAATCGATATTGATAGGAGATCCAACGAGTCCGATAACAAAATCGGTAGAAGTGGTTGCATTATTGCTTCTAGTGATTGGGATTTATCTGGTCTTGCGACTGAACTGGATGAAGATTCTTGAGAGATTTTCGCCAGGTCTGAGCGAAGCAGCATAAGGGGAATTCGCAGCATGAATCATTCATTATTTTTGTCGGAGTCTGTTTTGCCCCAGCCCTGAAACAGATCAGACCCTTTCTTAGTGATAGAAACAAATCCATCCTGTAACACCTGGCCAATTGTACCCAGATTCAGACCATCTCTAAGAGAAGAGGGAACAGTGATCATCCCTACATCATTCATTTCAGTAAGGAGTTTTAGGAAGATAGCTAATCGATGAAGAGCGAAAATACCTACGCATCTTGAAAACGCTCTCTTGAGCCCTTCAATGATTCCTACTTTGGGGTCATCGAATTCATGTAAGGCACCCTCGATCTCTTTGAATGTACAACACATTGTGCGAGCTTCTTCATCAGGATTGTCCAAAAAGTGGCCCGGAGCAGTCAATCTGAATGGGTCTCTCAGATGCCCATCAATCTTCAGGCGAGCCGCATCATCAGGAATAGCCCACCATGAATCAAGATGCTGATCAGAAAGGGGAGAAACCCTAATGGTAGAATCAGTGTCAGAGAGCTTCATAGTTGTATCCGGCAGAAAAGAGTGCCAACCAGGGATAACGCGAAGACCAGGTCCATCTTCCCCAGAATCACCTAGATCCAATCTTCGTGTACAGTAATGAACCAGGTCGTATATTGCGTATCTTTGATTTCCGTCTAGATAAACAAAAACGGGCTCATAATCTGCTTCATGGACAGGAACAGCTTGATAGTCCCACACATACAGATATTGAAGGCAAATTCTGCCAGTGTTATTCTCTTTTACAACGCGTCCATGAACATTGAGAAATTCTGTTGATTTCAGAGCATCTACCGTATCTTCAGGGATATACTTCCCGAGGGTAGCAGCAAGAGCGCGGTCACTTGTACGGATACCCGATATTAAGGGCAAATGCTTTTGCAGGAGTTTTTCATCATATGAAACAGATAGCCCATTTTTGGCTTTGCTGAAATTCATCGATTTGTGTTTAACCTGTGGACGTAGAGTATTACTAAATCTCTTTTCGACCATGTATATCACGACACAATTACTAGTTATGAGGTATTCGTAATAGAACTGAGTAGAGAGAACAAGGCCGCTACTCAGATGTTTTGAGCAGCGGCTGATTCTATTTATGCAGGTCTGAAAGCGAGATACACTTTTCCAGATTCACCATGTTCATAGTCAATAACGACTGGAACACCTAAAGTAATTTCTTCAGGTTTCTCAGGGTCAAATCCTTTGAGTCTTGATGTAACACGGGTTCCCTCTTCAAGCTCAACGATTCCTACAAAGTATGGCACTTCTGCTTGGAATTCTTCAGAAGCAACATGAATGACAGTGAAGGAGATCAATTCGGCCTTCCCACTTACATCAGTCCACTCCATATTTGTACCGCCACAACCATAGCAAGTTCCATTAGGAGGAGCAATGACCATTCCACAGTCTGCACATTTGTATGCCTTGAAGTTCTCTTCCCGAATGAATTGTTGATATTGTTCTAGTGTTGGTTTCTCACTCATACATCAGCCCTCCTCAGAACATTGACTACACATGTCGCGCCGGTTCCACCAAAGTTGTGAACAACTGCGGAATTGTGATTGGCAACTTGATTGGATCCAGCTTCGCCGAGAAGTTCTTTGTAGGCCACTACTATTTGCTTCACCCCAGTTGCACCGACTGGATGGCCTACAGCCTTTAATCCACCCATGGGGTTGATTGGTCGATTTCCGTCTCTGGCAGTCACTCCATCTTGAACCGCCTTTGCACCTTGGCCAGGTTCAAAGAAGCCAATATCTTCGCTAGCAATAATTTCAGCAATAGTGAAACAATCGTGAACGATGGCAAAGTCCATGTCTTTGGCAGTGAGGCCGGCCATGTTATATGCAGCCTTGCTTGCATTGACGGAGGACTCAAATGATGTGAGTTCCATTCTATCGCTTAGATTCATAGATGCGGAGGCCTGTCCAGTACCAGTGATTTTCACTGACAAATCTGTGTATTTCTTTGCCTTCTCAGATGAAGTAAGCACAAGAGCAGCAGCGCCATCTGAGATAGGTGAACAATCAAACAATCTCAAAGGCCAAGCAATGAATCGTGGAGTCATAGCTTTCTCCAAACTAATCTCCTTCTGAAATTGAGCAAGAGGATTAGTCGACGCATTCTTGTGAGCCTTGACTGCTACTTTAGCTAGGTCCTCAAATGTCGTGCCGTACTTCTGCATATGTGCAACTGCAGCGATAGCAAAGACTCCAGGGAATGTCAATCCCATTGAGGACTCGAAGTCATCATCAGCAGCCGCTGCAAGAGCCTCTGTTGCACGATTTGTTGAAACAGAAGTCATTTTTTC
>CAYMLT010000153.1:0-7675 GCA_964391265.1 uncultured archaeon | reverse complement strand
CTCAGTGTTGAAGAGCGATATCTCCACCTTGCGATTAAATTTCCTTGCTTGCATAGCAGCAGTTGCTCCTGCTGCGCCACAACCGATTATGGCAATATGGTCAACCATTGATAGCCTCTCCTGTGTAGAAAGATGTTATCAATACCCATTTCAAACTTTCCAACACACGCCTTGCATCAGAGATTCATGTGCCACATCAGACAATGGAGTGTCCCTCAGAGATTCTACAAAAAACATATCAAAAGAATTCCGAGCATTTATGAGAGGGAAGAGCTCTTGCTCTTGCCAAGAGTTGTGGAGATTATTAGATTGAAGAATATGAAGGAGAATCCGTTTGCTGTTAGAGCAAGACCAATGCAAGATCATCAACGAAACATGCTTATTGGCATTTTCGCTGTACTTGCTTTGATATTTCTAGCCACGCCCAATTTGCCACTAAATGTACATACCGATCTTCAGACAAAAGCGACACCTGTTTCAGAGTTTCTTCCCTCAGCAGATATTCTACACTATACTCTTCCAGGTAGCAATAACATAGCACCAGGATCAGTCAATGGGCACAATGGATTTGTATATATCATCGATGCAGATGATGTAGCGGTTTTCCATGATCCTGTGCAAGATGTGACTATAGAGTTGCAATTGCCAACTGGGACAACTACTAGCCTGATTTTTGCCGCGGATATTGATAACGATGGCAATACGGAGTTTATGACTCAGCACGATATGGGATCAAGCCCAGATAACGTACTAGTGATGGATTTCGATGCAGGAACAGCTGAATCATACCCGACAAACTGCAATATACCACGAGTTAAAGGCGTAGGAGATTTCAATGATGATGGATTTCTTGACCTATTCATTTGGGATGCCAACACGCAAAGAAGGGTTGAAACTATCGATATTGAACATAATAATTCAATTGGAGTATTGACTACCGATCAATCAAGCGAGTCAATTTATTGGATGGATGTTGGCAAATTCCATCCGGGGGGTAAGGACTACCTAGTTCTCGCAATACGGGAAGGAGGAATATCATACCGGAACATTACCATTGCAGATGGAAATGGGACACTAGTCAAACAGATTGACCATCTTCCAGAGGTAAGAGACATCATAGGTATCAATCACGGAGGTCCTCTGGAAGATATAGCAGTAATTGATCAGGGGGGTAACCTGACATTATACAACTGCGAGGACCTTAGTATTGCCTATAATGTGGAAATTGGATCAACGGCATCTTCTTGTCATTTAATATCTGCTAACCTAACGTTGGATTCGTATGAAGACCTCTACATTCTAGACAGTGGGACAGACTCTGCATTCCTTGTCGATGGATTCAATGGTAATACATTGATGGTCAGTCCAAATGTCGACACCGCACTTCAGGTATATCACGATAGTGGATTTCTGGACTCCGATGAGAGAACGGATTTGGTTATCAGACATTCCTCAGGAAGTCCAGCACTTCTTAGAGGAGTGGATGGTAGAATATCCTATGTTGAGTATTTAGTAGAGAGTCCAGACCAGAATCAGATTTTCGCATCCAGGATTAATGGGGATGATAGAGACGATATGCTGGTGAGAGATGGTACAGAGGTTTATGCCATTCTAAGTGACGTGGATGCTCCTATCCTTACACCGCACCCAATTGACCCTCTGCATCCAACCATGAATGATGACTATATTACAATGTCAGTTGCAGTTGATGAAGGTTCGGTCGTTGAATCGGCGCAACTAGTATATAGAAGGTCAATCGGAGGGTCTTGGACTAATGTGAACATGTCGCCTGATGCAGCCAACGAAGATTACTACTATTTCCTTGTCGGACTCGATGATGGTGATTACGACTATTTCTACATATTTCAAGACGCATATCTCAATACCGCAACCTATGGAAATGTATCAAACCCCAACACATTTTCAGTGAAGGGACACTTTGATTGGAGAAAAACTCTCTTTGAGGGCAATAATTATACTAGAGAAGTATCAAGACCAGATTTAATTACTAGGGGAAATCAATCAGATGGGTCAATTGTTATCTACATGCTGCAATCAAGTACGGTGAGTGCCAGATTGTATAGCTACTCTGAAGAGGGTGCTCTGATAGACTACATGGACTTGGTTTGGTTTGAAGGATATCAATATGTCCTGTTGTCTGGTAATTTTGATGGTGACAATGTTACAGATCCTGTCGTTCTTTCATCAACTAAAACTGAAACTTACGCACATGTGATACATGGTGTCAATTTTACATTGAATTTCGATTAGCTTTGTCCGGTTTATTCAAAGGAATACAACGCGTATGATGTTTTCGATGATGATTACGATGGATTGGACGAATTGATTTTTAGAACATCTATGAATCCTGTTTCGCTCTGCAGGATGGATGATGACGGAACATGGGTGAGTACAATTATAGATGATGCGTTGAATTATCGTTACAAACCACAGGGGCATCTTATCACAAGTTCATCAACCGGCCAAATGCTGTTACAGGTAAGAAATGAAACTTTCATTGAGTACATCGACCCCCAAACATTGATCCTAGATAGGACAATAGAAGTTGATTTGGAAACGGCCTATACAGCTGCAGACTTTGTAAGCATAGATAGATGTTTCACAGGAATATTCCCCAATGCACTACTCCAATTCACTCTTTGGAATGGCACTGATACAGATACTGGATTTTTGATTCTTAATGGAACGGAAACATCTCTTGATTTCAGAAACTTTCTCATTATTCCAGGAAGAACCCACGCCGCAGGATGGCTCTATGATGTGGACGGTGATTCCCAAGATGAATTATTTGCATTATCAACATCAGGACAAATATCACTCGTAGAAATCCAGGGAGCCTTTTCGATCGAATGGACTACAACGGTTTCGGATTCAACTCCTCTAGCTGCGGCAGTCTTGGATTTCGATGGGGACACACATGGCGATTTTGTATTCTTTACCGATGAAGATGAAAGGATGACGGACCTGTCGTTTGATGGTAAGGTACTAAGAGAGATTTTTGTGGGAGAAGTATATGGAGCTGTTCCCATAAACAACATTGATGAAGGAGCTGGCGAAGAGGTAGTAGTATTTGCGAATGTAGAGGGAGGACACATATTTGCCGGAGCTATTAGAGACCTAGACTGGTTTTATAGATTGAATGTTAGCGTTGAATTTTCACCTACAGAAATGAACCAGCGAACCCGCTTCAACTCTGATGTGGACGTAAGGAATATCTACAATGAAACAGTCACTGATGCAACACTTTTCATGGAGATTGCATTCTATGATTCAGGCTCACCAAGTACTATGACTTTTGGGTACTTCTTTAATGGCTCGACAAACGTGTACCAGCTATCCGTCGATTCATCATGGCCAATTGGAGTTGCGAACCTCAGCATAATAGCAGATCATGAGTCCTATCACCATTGGAGTAGTTTCTACCCAGATGCATTGACAATTACAAGTGAATTGAGTGTAGACATTTATGCTGAAGAAGTTGTAGCTCAAGGGGAAAATCAATCCATTACAATATGGGTAACAGATAGCAGAGGGTCTCCAGTTCTTGATGCAAATGTAACTTTGGAAATTGGCGGAATTGAATATGCCCCATCAGTATCAGAACCTAACTTTGTTTATGAAAATGAGAATGTCACCCTTCCCGCCGGTGAGTATCAGATATTTGCCAGTGCAGAACATACCTACGCGACAAAAGAAAGCAATAAGACAATAACGTTCAGAGTACAAACAATCACAGAAAATCTCGTGATTACAGATAACCTACAGAGAACTCTGACCCAATTTGATGCGGTTTCCTCTTGGTTCAATATTACAGATGAATATGGATATACCATTGATAATGCTGATGTAAGTCTTAGACTTGGTCCGATAGTCTTCGAAATGATAGAGAGGGCACCTGGATGTTACTTTTTAGAAAGAACATTCGATGTCGCAATCGGATATCATTCATTTGAACTCTTTATCGTAAAAGCAGGTTTTGAGAATCCAAGAGCTGCATGGGTGAATGTAACTGTCACAGGACGATTGGCTCCGGGTGCGTTCTTTGATCCAAATGTGCAGGCGGATGGAAACCTAAATATCAGTATCACAATGAAGGATAATGTTGGAGCTGTAACAGAGGGAACATGGGTACTCATTCAGGTTGGAGATCAGAATTACACAGCAATTCGGAATCCTGAATTCCCAATTGAATTCTCAATAATAATTCCAGTGAATGTTGGAGCAGGAAGAAATACGCTTACATTATTTGCAGGCGCCACGTATGCTTCCGAAGTGTTTGTTGACAATCGCTTATTCTATGTCCATTCAATATGCAGCGCGGATGTTACATCATCAGCGGTAGAGTGGGTGATAACCCAAGGAGATCAAACAGAAATCTTCGTTGAGATATCAGATTGGCTCGGCCTACCAGTAAACGTGACTAGTGCAACACTGTTCCTTGGTACAAGTACTTATTCACTCAGCCATACTGGGCCAGGAGCTTATTCAACTATGGTATCCACTTCTGGGTGGGAGCCAGGATTCAAGAACTTTACAGTCTTCATACAAGACCAATATGTATCTCAAGAGGAGCCTGCGTCTGGGCGGCTCGTGGTGAAGGGAATCATCTCAATATCAACATCAATAATAACTAGTAAACCTACAACAGGAAGCCCACTAGAGATTGAGATTATTGCAAAAGATTTCTATAATCATCCAATCGGAGGGCTTGAAATCAATGTAGAAATGGCGGGGCTTTTTGCAGTTGTGACTGAAACGGGAGAATCAGGAAGGTATCGTGCATTTTTTGAACATGCTCCTGCTGCCTATTTGACAGAAGGCTATACATTGGTAGTCACTGCAGGGAATGAACTATGTCCTATTACGTCTACTAATGTTGGCATTGCAATTGATGCGGCAACCCCACAATTTTCAATGAGTTGGGAAAACTTTGGAATTACTTCAGGTTTAGCTTTCATGCTTAGTCTTATTGGTATGATGATATACTTCAAAGTATCTTCATCACTCAATATTGAAGAAGAAAGCTTGGAAAACCTTGAGAAGTCCGTGAAGAGATTGGATCGCTTTTACATATTCATTATAGCCTTGACTGGGGCAGCGGGAATAACTTCATGGATTGCATATGCAGCAGCCAGCTATGGTATTGCTGTGATATTGGCAATAGCAATTCTTGGAGCCTCTGTTTTGTTATACGGAATCTGGTTGTACCGTGATGCAATATCCTCGGTTATGGTCAGAGATGAACTGCATAAAGGGCGAATGATTCTAGGATTATGGCATCTGGTGTTCCTACCTCTTGTCATTGTAATGATCTTGGTATATGGTGTGCATATTGATTGGTTTAAACAAGATGTCATTGAAGCTCAATATACATTTGGAGAGATTAGTATACCGAGTATTACAACAACGATTGTGACATCATTTCTATCTTCTATAATTGTCGTTGTCTTCAACATATACAGGGAAATCAGTCAGGGATTGAAGAAAATCGATAGGATGGCGGAGGCTGGAACTCCCAGTGAGGTGCTTGTAGAGGAGAGAAGGCTGATGGTTGCAAAATTCAGCTCTTCTATCAGAATCAAGTTTCTGATGTTCCTCGTGGTTGTTGGTGCTGCAACAGCGGCTTCACTGCAGTTCTTAGCTCAATACTCTATTGGAGTGATTATCCTGATTCCGGTTGTCTTCTTAGTTTTGATTCCATTCCTTTCATCCAGAATATTGAAGGCATTAGGTTTCGTGAAGTCAAAGGTATCAAGAGAAGAAATGGAGAATTCTTCAATCATGTAAAGAAGACAAAAGAAGAAGATTGGTAGCGACAACAAAGCCGCTACCACTATTCATTGTTAGCAATTCTAGGTCTAAGTTCATTCCTCATTTGCAGATTCTGAATCCTCTTCTTCATCCCAATCCGAAGTGTCTGGCTCCTCAGAATCCTCATCATAATCTTCTGTTTCATCAGAACCTTCGTTGTCAGATTCAGATGCTTCAACTTCTTCAGATTCATCTACTGATTCATCAGTTTCAGCAGGAGTGAATTCCTCCTCTTCAGAAACGTCATCTTCGACTTCAGGAGATTCTTCTGCCGCCTTTTCTGCTTCAGTAGGTAGCATCTTTCCACCAGCATCTACCTTGTCAGTTAGTTTCTGAATCTGTGTCTTACGAGCAAGATAGAGGGCAACAATCACTGCAAGCGAAAGACCTGCTCCAACAATTGTTAGAGTTGTTTGGAATTCGCTACTAGCACCTCCAAGAAGTTGCTGCCAGGTAAGAACCAGAAAGATGAGTCCTCCGATGTTCATAACGAAACTCTTGAACGGTGTTTCAATTTTCTGAATCTCAGTAACATCAGTGTCGACCATTGCGGCTGCGATAACACCTGCATTGTATTCGTTGGTTTTTACCTTCTTCGAAAGATTCTTGATCGAGATGGACTTCTTCTTGCCAACAACCTTGATTGCCCTGTCCGTCTTGCTGGAAAGGTATTCAGCGTATTCCAATCTTCCCTGCTCTTCGTCAATCTTGCATTTCTTGCATGTGTTTGTTTTCTTATCCCAATCACGTTTGCATTTGGGGCATTTGTCCACACGCCATGCAGGGGGAGCAGCTTCACGAAGTCTTTGCTTTAGGCGGTACTCTGATACGCTATCGGGCTCATCTATTACTTCACCCTTCTTCTTCTTAACCTTGACCATCCCTGATAGCATTGAGAAGAGCGCTGGAAGAGCTCCGATAACAAGTAGATTCGGCAGAGACCGTATTTCGCCGGTTTTCTTCTGAATACTTCTGGCTTTATGTGCGGTCTGAATTGCGTCGTATATTGATTTGAAATTGAATCCCATTGTTCCAACTGCACTTACTGTTGACACTGTAGTGATGGCACCAAATACGGTAAAGATTGCCTGTTCAGGGCTATCTAGGGGTAGAAGGAAGTAGGAAGTATATCCGAAAGTATGAAGGGCAGAAGAACGCGCCGTATTAACTGGGTCCATCTCGTAGTAATTGAAGTTCAGTGCAACTTCGTAGATTCCTGTTATTAAATCCACAGAAACACCTTCAGATACTCCTATTGCGAGAACATCGGATAGCGGAAACGATTCGGTTGTATTCGCGCCAATATCTGGATAAAGTTGAACCCACGCTACATAGTGTCCGTCTACTTCCTGGGATATTGTTATTGGCAACACTGGATAACCCTGATAGTAAAATGTAACCACACCGGATACATTCAATGGAACATCATTTGTCACATTCATTATGAGACGTACGGTTATTGGATCATCCCGGGGAATAACGATGGGATTCGCCTCTGTCGCATCTAATATATTCCGTCCGTTAAATTCAATGAAAACATGAAGTTTATCATCTTCAATCCAGCCTTCACCAAAACTCTGTGCTTGAACTGATGTTGCAGAACCAGCAATAAAGAGCATTACAAAGAATACTGTAAACACTGAAAACGCAATTCTTGATTTTGAGCGTGCCATCCTGGTTTCCTCCGATTCCTCAAGATAATAAATGTCAGGAATGTCCTAGTCTGAAAAGGGTTTTGCTGATTGATGAATCTACGTTGTTTGAATTGCTCGGGCTATCTCAGCAATCTTCCGAGCGATTTCTTTGAATCCCTCGCTTTTCTTCATGATACCTTTTGCTCCTG
>CAYMLT010000152.1:0-7731 GCA_964391265.1 uncultured archaeon | reverse complement strand
TTTTGCAGAGAATGGTGCTTACCGTTTGCCAGAGATAGATGTTGGCGTGTTTCCTGGTGGCGGAGCCTCATCCAATCTCGTTCATATTGTTGGACCGTCAAACGCAAAGGATATCCTTCTCAGCGGCCGCTTGGTGTCTTCTGAAGAGTGTCTTAGGATTGGTCTTGCTAATAGAGTAGTATCTCAAACTGACCTAATGAAGACAGTTCTGGAATACACTCGCGAGCTAGTCAAAAAGGACCGTATGATTCTCCTCCGTACTAAAAGCTTGGTAGATGCCATGACAGGACGAACTGTTGGTGGAGCTGATGAAACAGAATCTACCTACCTTGATGAATGGCTCAGAGAAGGCAAAACAGAATCAGAATGATCAAATTCGTTCAAGTTTGGGTTGAAGCTTCAGAAGCTTGTTGGCTAACTCGATGAGAAGATCTCTATCTTCAATTCCCTCAATCCAACCTGATGGAATAGCCTCTCGGCCTAATCGTGCTCCTGCAATCGCACCTGCGATGCATGCCTTAGAATCGGTGTCTCCTCCAGAATTGGCGGCTTCAAGAATAATATCTTTGAAAGATGAAGGATGTTTCACGTTCGCGTATATCGCACCTGCAACGGCCTCTTCTGCAGCCCATCCATCACCTAATATTCTATGAGCGACTTTGGAGGATTGTTCAGCCATTGCGGTTGGAATTAGTATCATATGTATCGCGAAATCTTCATCGATTTGTCGGATTCTTCTAACAAGTTCATCGTGAAGGTCCGCAGTGTCTGTACCATCCAGTGATTTTGCAACAAGGAATGCAGTAGCCACTGATCCAGCAGTAGCTATAGGATGCCCATGAGTCATCAATGATATCTTCGACCCGAGACCAGTGATGGCATCTAGTGCGTGACGGTAAGCCAAGCCCAAAGGAGCTGAACGCATTGCAGTGCCGCATCCCTTGGAGTCTGCAACTCCAGATTCAGACCAGTGTTTTCCTGAACTCAAACCCAGCACACCTAGTATGCATGTATTGCCCGGAGACCTCGAGCTACTGGTATTCTCTCGCCATGCAATGAATTCCTTTGTCATGCTCTCCATTATTGCTTCAGTACCAAAATCCTTAGCATTGAGGAGTCCTCTTGCAACTGCGATAGACATCTCAGTATCATCAGTGTATGAACCGGGTCGCATTCCGCGAAATGGATGAAAGCCCTGTACACCTTCAGGAGGGAATTTCCTTCGAATATCATCATATGATAGGAACTCGGTAGCTGCTCCAATAGCATCGCCAATTGCTAATCCCAGCATACATCCTTCGTAGCGGTCCTTCATACTCACCATCAGTATCAATGCATCCTTTGAAAGATTGCGTAGTTCAGCTCCTATTAATATTCTATTAACGAATAGTAGAGCAGTGGGTATTCGATGAAAGTGTATTCCAATAGGATAATAATCGCAATATCTCTATGTCTAGTTTTGCTGTTGTTTGGAGGTATGTTTCATAGTACCAACCAGTCAACGATGTTGAAACTTAATATGAATTCAGAAGCCCCAAGGACTGCACAGGAACCTGAAAGTGAGCACCTATGTCTTGATATCCCTTGGCAACAAATGATAGGTCCATTGGGTTTCGCTTGCCCAGCCAGCCTTGCAATGATTTTCGATTACTATGGTGTGAAAGTAGACCAAGATGACGTTTTCCGGGAATCCTTCAGCAAGCGAGTCTGGCCAAATGGTACTGACCCCAAGTATTTCGCAAGAGCAGCCAGTTTTGACTACAACGGAGAGGGGTGGGGCTTTCAAGGAACAACTATGACTCTTGAACACTTGAATCATGAACAACGATTGGAGTTTGTGAAGGAATATCTCAGAGAAGGAATCCCGGTTGTTGCGATTCCAAAAGGTTATCCGGACTGGCCATGCCATTACAAAGTATTCATTGGTTTCGACGATAGAACCAAAGATTGGTTCTTTAATGACCCATGGTATCAAGGACCTGATCCAAATGGACCTATGTCGATTGATAGCTATGATGTGGGTCAGAGATTTGAAGGAACATGGATAAACACAGACCATATGATTGGTTTAGTCATACCCATCCGTGTGGCATTGGAGATTCCCACTCGTCCAATATCCGCATCAGAGGAGTTCAGCCTAATATGTTCTATTGACGCGTCACACCTAGAGTTGGACTCTAACATTTCACTAAATCCGACCCTTCCAGAAGGATATTCCATTATAGAAGGATTGGAAAATCCCAATATGGCGTTGATTGGAAACAGAACCGAATACTCGTGGACTATCCGGAGTTCCGCCTCGCCATCTGTAGATGATGAGATTCGCGTTCTGGTTACGGCTACTAAAGGTAGTTCAACGATTGGAGGTTTTGATGTTATTAACCCGAATCAACCAGAGAGTCCCATAATCGATAGACCGAGTACAGACTATGCGGATGACAATCCTCCATTTAGATTTGACCTCTATTCTAAGGTCCAATATGAAGGAACATATTCTATAGATTTCGCAGTTTTTAGTTACAGTGACTCGACGCGTTTCTATCCTGATTACTATCCTGTCGTTCCAATCAGCGATGAACTCAGTGGCTCAGTGGAAGCTTTTAGACCAAGTTCGACCGTTTTCTGCTGGGTTCTGGTTCATACACCTTACGGTAACTATTCGTCCGATAGATGTATCTATCTGATCCAATCCTCTGACTGGGATGATGATGGATTAGATGGGTATAAAGAGGTAGTCGTATACAAAACTGACCCAAATCAAAATGACACTGACCACGACTTTCTATCGGATTTCGACGAAGTAGAGGTATACCATACGGACCCCCTCCTAAACGATACCGATTCCGACCTGCTGCTTGATGGCTTAGAGATTGCTGCTGGAACTGATCCTAGAAATCCTGACTGTGATTTGGATGGGGATTATGATGGACTTGAGGTGCAATATGGCCTAGACCCACTGAATCCTGACAGCAATCTTTCCACTCTGAGACAACAAATCGTCATTGTGGCAGGAGTAGGAGTAATACTCGGAGTGGCGGTTGTTCTTGGATTGTTAGTGCGGAGAGATAGAATGAAAGAATCTCCTGCTTCATCCACCGATATGCTATGAATAAAACCCATCGTTTCGACGGATACATAGACCCAGACCATTTCGTTTATCAAGGAGTTATGTGCTCGTGGGAATCCCTTTACAGAGTTGATATTCATGGTCCAGAAAGCTGTAATCGCAATTGGTGGAAATTCACTGATCAAAGACAAGGAACACAAGTCAGTACCAGATCAGTATGCGGCAACCGCAGAAACATGCAAACACATTGCAGATATGATAGAACAGGGCTGGGATGTGGTTGTGTCATCCGGAAATGGCCCACAGGTAGGCTTTATTCTAAGACGATCCGAACTGGCAGCACACGAACTTCATGAAGTTCCGTTGGATTATTGCGGAGCCGACACCCAGGGTGCAATCGGGTATATGATACAGAGGGCACTCTATAACGAATTCAAGAAGAGAAACATGAACAAACATGCTGCGAGCATTGTGACACAGGTTCTCGTAAGCAAAGAAGACCCTGCATTCCAGAATCCTGCGAAACCTGTTGGTTCTTTCATGGAAGAGAAAGATGCAAAGCGGAAAGAGAAAGAGGAAGGCTGGAAAATTAAAGAAGATTCAGGGCGTGGCTGGAGAAGAGTCGTGCCATCCCCGATTCCTAAGAAGATAATTGAACTCCCCGCAATCAAAGCACTAAACCAACAGGGAATCATTGTGTACGCTGTTGGCGGAGGAGGAATTCCTGTCGTAGAGAATGACTTGGGCGAGTTGGAAGGGATAGCCGCAGTCATTGATAAAGATTGGGCATCAAGTCTTCTGGCTACGGGACTCGATGCAGATTTGCTCTTGATATCAACCGCTGTTGAGCAGGTCTACATCAACTTCGGAAAGGATAATCAAGAATCAATCTTGAAGATGGATCACATTCAAGCACAAAAATACGTCGCTGAGGGGCAGTTCGCCCCAGGGTCGATGCTTCCCAAGATCGAGGCATGCATTCAATTCATCAAGAATGGCGGGAAGATGGCAATCATTACTAACCCTGAGAATATAACCCGAGCACTGAATGGTGAAACTGGCACTCGCATTGTAGAGGGATATGCTATCCCACCGCCACCAGAGAGACGCTGAACCAGCAGATTAAAGCAGAAGTAGTATCTTTCCAAATGCGATAAAATATGACAAAAGAAGTCATTTCTACAGATAATGCTCCAAAAGCAATTGGACCTTATTCACAGGGTATCAAGGCAAATGGATTCGTATTCTGCTCTGGACAGATACCTGCAAATCCAACTACTGGAGAACTTGTAACTGGTTCAATTACTGAACAGACCAAACAATCCCTAGGCAATGTAAAAGGCGTGATTGAGGCAGCTGGATCATCCATGGATAAAGTGGTGAAGGTCACTGTCTTTCTGAAAGACATGAACGACTTTGCAGAGATGAATGCTGAGTATGCAAAGTGGTTTACCAATAATCCTCCTGCTCGTGCAGCTGTTGAAGTAGCTAGACTTCCGAAAGATGTCGGTGTCGAAATTGAAGCAATCGCGATTCTTTAGATGACTGCGAAGAAATCGCTTGAATCATTGGCTTATTCAACATAAAATTCAAAGCTAACCTATGATGTACCTCATGATGGCAATCACTGGAAAAGCGATGGAGTAACATCCCATCTTGTCATTCAAGGGCTTGGAGAAGATGCTGCGATACTTCCAACAGCCATTTAGGCTACGAGAAGGTGCTTATACCTCTACTTGAGGCAATGGACTATCCAGAAAAGGAATGCAGATTGAATGCCACTGACGGATTCCTCAGACTCGCGCAGCATATAACACACGATTCTAAGAAAGGCGGTCAGATTGTGGACCGACTTATTGTGGCACTCTCGGATGATTTTGAACGGGTACGATACAATGCAGTGGATGGATTGCGGCTTTTCATGGGAGAGAAGGCATTGAAAGCCCTAGAAACCGTGAAAGGCGACCAATATCCGGAGATGCAAAAACTTGTAGAGGGAGCAATTCATGAGATCGAGAATTTGAGAGGAAAGAAACGTACTTCGTGGGGACATACTGAACGTATTGCCATTCGACTCATAGACCCAGATGTAATAGAGGAACTAATTCCGTTCTTTATAGATGAGAGCGAGGAAGTCCAACGAAGCACTCAGATTGCAATAAGCAAGTTTGGCGAGATTGCATTTGATCGGATGATGGAGTTGATTCAGGATAGAATGCAGCATTACTTGATTCGGATGGGTGCAGCAGCCACACTCGGAGATATTGGCGACAAACGAGCTACGGACATTCTGATTGAAACACTTGGCGATGAGCATGATGACGTCAGATGCAACGCAGCCTGGGCCCTAGCAGAGATCAAAGACAAACGATCGACCAAGGCTTTAGTGAAGGCTACTAAGGATAGTAATTGGCAAGTAAGATTGAATGCTGTAGCAGGATTAGCCAAGATGAGAGGGAAGGTTGGATTGGAAGCAATCCTGAGATCACTAACTGATGAACATCCACAGGTTCGGTTAGTGGGCACTAGCTATCTCCATTACTTCAAGAGTCCAAGGGTAATGGCAGCTCTCTTGGCCCAACTTAAGGATGAAAACATAGAAGTCCGAAAGATGGCTAAGAGTTGGATAGATCATCTTGAAAAGAATTAATTGAAGGGAAGGTTGCCTAATATGAAGACGCCAGAAAAAATACTCTTTCTGATTTTAGTAATTGGAATGTATGTGATAACTATCATGGCCAAGGTTCTCTCCGCTCCAGTGGGCTTCTATGGAGTTTTGATTGTGACCGTTTTTGTAATCCTCCATGGAGCTAGATTTTATGGCTGGAAGAATATGCTCGTTTTTGTGAGTGCCACATTTCTCATCTCTTGGTGTCTTGAGTCTCTCAGCATAGCAACTGGATTTCCATTTGGGAACTATTACTACACTGGATTAGGAAAGATAGGAGAGGTACCTTGGATAATCATGCCTGGCTATTTGAGTATGGGATATCTATCATGGCTTATCGCACACATATTAACTGGTCATTTTGACTCAAAGATTGAAAGAAGTAATATCCTGCTTATCCCCTTTGTCGCATCCTTTGTAATGGTTATGTGGGATGTTGTAATGGACCCTATCATGTCAACAATTCAGGGTGAGTGGGTATGGCCGAATGGAGGATTCTATTTTGGAGTACCACTCACGAATTTCTTTGGATGGTACTTGACCATCTTCTTGATCTATCTGGTATTTGCGTTCTTTCTCTCCAGACAGAATGGTGGGACCATATCTCCAAATATTGGTAGTAGAATATTTTGGCTAGCCATACCATTAATGTATCTTGGAATGGCATTGCAGTATCTCCTTGCTCCATTCTTCACAACAACCAATCCGGATATCTTCTGGTCGTTGTTCTTAGTAGCCATCTACACCATGGTCTTTGTAAGCATTATTGCTATACTACGAGTGACTGAGGAAACTAAGAGAAATTGAAAGGCACACCATAGGCATTCGCAAAGGTATCTCTGAGAGGTTCAATACTATCTCCGACGATTTCGTATTATTGAATCTCTCCAAAAATAAGAAGGTTCCAAAATTATCTTCCGTAGGGTTCTTTAGGAGGTATTTTGGCAGAAAAGGACGTATTGAGTGGAAGAAGGAGAAGACTGTGAGTGCTGTAGAGTATAAAACTTGTAAGCTATGCGTTGAACTAGAGGTTGCGAGATTGTTATCATTGAGTTTGGATTTAGGAATTGACCCACAGTCAAGGGAAGATGTTAGGAATCTGATCCATATGTTTGATTACTCATCATTGAGAGAAGACAAGATATTTGTTGAGAATGTGATAGATGCGTATCTGGACGCAGCCTAATTGATTTCCCGCGGCAATGGATTCGTTTTCATTCAGAATTCTTCACGATCAAATCTCCAAATCGATATCAGTGCAAGTAGTGCAATAATTACGACAGCCGCAATGATTGTGGTTCCAATTGGCAATGCCGCACTTGGCGTGAACGCCATAGGCGAACTAAATCCGCCAATATAGATCTGGGCAAGTATCCAGAGTCCAAAAGGTGAGAGCTCGCCAATATACTGCATAGGGTCCAATTAAAAGAGAAGCAACATCAAGAAGAAAGGAGGACCCAGGACCTCACCTTCCATATCAAGAAGGTGCCTAATGCCTGATGCATTTTTGGATGCAGCCTATTCGAAATGTCCTGAAGAATTCCCTGACCAACCTTACCCGAATAAGTCGGATGATGGACTTATTAGAACCATAAGAATAGCATACGATTATGTGCCCCAAGAATATTCAAGCGTTAGTTTTTGACATGGGAGGTACTCTCTATAACACGCCACGTGAGATAATAATAATGACACGTTTCATAATCGAAGAGCTAGATCTAACTCAGCTGGCAAACCTAACGAATTCTCAAATTGAAGGCATCACGAAAGAAGTCGATAGTTTGTTCGATAGACGTCTTGTTGAAACTAATGTTGGCCCACATTGGCTGCCATCCTACGACGACTCAGTAGAATATGACAGAATCATTCTGGAGAAGCTAGGAGTTCAAGGGGATTTAGTTGAAATGGCTTCAGTAGCCCATCAAGCTTGGACTGATGCTTTTGAAAAGACCAAGCCGAAGTTCCTTGAGGCGTGCAGACCTGTTCTCGAAACACT
>CAYMLT010000151.1:0-7734 GCA_964391265.1 uncultured archaeon | reverse complement strand
ACCACCACCCATCCACCCTACCCCATCAGCCTTCCCGACGCCTGAGGTATGAGGTCGGATTCAAGTTGCCCCTGGAGGAATCTTCCGACCAGAAGTAACTCGTCCACATGGAGTCAAAGACCCAGTACTTGCATGGGGAATTGGATCTGGACGACTCTACATGGCGTCTTTGGGAATCAATGATATTCGAGAATTGTACTCTCGTGACTTGGCTTGGATACGCAGGAATTACTTTGTGAGGTGATTGAGATGATAGTAGGATGTTTCGTAGATCAATTGTTGAAGTTGATTGGGAAGAAGATGACCATCAAGGACCTCGAAGATACCCTCTTCCTGCTAAAGGCAGAAGTCGAAAAGGTAGAAGGTAACCTGATGGAGATTGAAATCAATCCTGATAGGCAAGATATGCTCTCTGTAGAGGGTATTGCACGAGCAGTAAGGGCGTTCCTAGGACTGCAAAAAGGATTACCAGAGTTCCCGGTGAAGAAATCTGGCAAATCCGTGATTGTGAGTAAGGGTCTCGAAAAGATACGCAAATACATTGCGTGTGGAATTGTTAAAGATGTTAAAATCAATGAAGACCTTTTGATCGAATACATGCATCTTCAAGAATCGCTTACTGCCACTCATGGCAGGAACAGAAGGAAAGCAAGTATTGGACTCTATGTGCACGATGACTTGAAATACCCAGTTAGGTACTATCCTGAAAAACCTGAGAAAATCATTTTCGCACCTCTTGGGTACGATGATGAAATGGATGGACCAACTATCTTGGAGAAACATGAAAAAGGAATTGAGTATGGTTACATCATTGCACATCACAAGCGGTGGCCACTACTGGTAGATTCTGATGGAAAGGTGCTAAGTCTTCCACCGGTGATTAATAGTAACACGCTGGGTAAATTGACACCTGAAACATCCAACATTTTTGTTGAAGTCACAGGAACTCATCTTCCCACTGTTAACCAAGCACTCAATATAATGATTACATCTCTTGCAGAAAGAGGGGGAAAGATCGAAACGCTCACAGTGCACTATCCAGACGAATCCGAATTCACAACACCAGACCTAGAACCAAAAATCATGAAGGTTTCAACAAGTGAGGTGTCAGCCCTACTTGGATTAGACTTAAGCGAGTCAGAGATAATCGGCTGTCTAGAGAAAATGTGTTATGGAGCCAAGATTTCGTCCAAAGGCAAGATTACAGTTCAAATCCCACAATATCGCACAGATATTCTCCATGTCGTGGATATCATCGAGGATGTGGCAATTGGGCATGGCTTTGATAACATAGTGCCCTCTATGCCATCTACAATGACTGCCGGTAAGCTGCTTCCCATAACACGTCTAAAGAATAAAGTTCGGGACTTAATGGTTGGCATGGGATACCAAGAAATACTGAGCTATATCATGACGAATCCTGAAACTCTAAGTCAGAAGATGCTAAGAGAGGAAGAGATAGTAGAAACAGGAAATCCAAAGAGTAGAGAATACTCGGTGCTGAGAAACGCATTACTTCCAATCTTGCTTGACTTTGCCTCTCAGAATCAGCATGTTGACCTACCTCAACATATTTTCGAAGTGGGCGATGTAGTGTCACCTGATGCAACAACAGAAACACGAATTAGACAGCATGCGTCGATATGTGGATTATCGACTGATGTTAGAGTAAATCTCACCAATCTCATGACAGAAATTGGTTTTCTATTGAGAGGAATGGGATTGGATGGTCGTTTCAAGTATGAAGCAATAGAGAACCCCAGCTTCATCAAAGGACGGTGTGCAAGGATAGTGATCGATGAGGAGCCAATGGGCATTTTTGGGGAAGTTTCGCCTGAAGTACTGGAGAAGTTTCAGATAGGCAATCCCATAATTGCATTTGAACTCAGTCTTCCTATCAATGGAAATTGGTAGAAATCGGTTCGCAGTTCAAAATCGGTGTTGAACTGCTACCGTATTTCGCTCATATTGCTCCGCAGAAAACATATAAGAATGGACAGAGCTTTCTCGTCGAAGTGGCATATCTCACAAGGTGTTGACCTCATGAATGAAGCGACTACAGAAACCGATGCAGAAGGCTCAAACGGTTTCAAGTTTAGAGTAGTCTTACTTGGTGAAGCTACAGTTGGCAAGACTTCACTGCTTAGAAGGTATACTGAGAACTCCTTTGATGAGGAGTATAAGCAGACCATTGGGACAACTTTCGCTTCCACAGATGTAAAGATCACAGACGACGAAGGAGCAAACCGCGTTGTTCGGCTTGTAATCTGGGACATGGGCGGACAGGCAACATACAAAGAGCTTCGAAGACAATACATGAAGGGAGCTTCAGCTGCAATAATTGTGTATGATGTGACCCAACCAGAGAGCTTCATGGCCATGAATACTTGGTATGAATCATTCCGAGAGGTCTGTCCAAATGCCATGGCTGTTATCTGTGCAAACAAGGTGGACCTTCAAGGAAAGAGAATGGTCCCTGTAGAGCCAGGTCAGATGTTGCGTGACTGGTTCCAAGCTGCATACTATGAAACCTCGGCTAAAACAGGAGACAAGGTAAACGAAGTGTTTACTAGAGTAGCCGAGGAAGTGTTCAGGAGCCGTAGTTCGGGCTCCAGCGAACCAAAGATGTGATTAATGTTCATCACTCAAGATTCATCATAGGAGAGCAAAGGAACATGTTAGTAAAGGACTTCATGACCTCGGTCATTGTAACAGCAGACCATGATACGCTGGTTAGTAATGCTGCTCGACTTATGGCGGCTGAAAATGTTGGGAGTGTTGTCATCACCAGAGGGGATGTATTGGCAGGTATTGTAACCAGAGGAGAACTGATTTCAGCACAATTGCTCTCTGATGAAATCTATCATTCCTTAACCCTCGAAGAGATAATGATATCTCCAGTTGTCACGATTAGTCCAGATGCAGATTTGGGGCAGACTATTGCACTAATGAATCAGACAGGTAGGAAACACATCCCTGTAATTGAGGGGGATGATATTATTGGAATTGTGTCAACGTCAGATGTGATTCGAGTTCTAGCTACAGTCAAGCTTCTCGCGGAGGGTGCATCTGAAGATTGACAATGTCTTATGCAGGACGGTATTTTGGAATCTCTTCCTGAATCTCCTTCTTAATCTTTCGAGTATCTTTGGCTGAAAGCTCGTGTCTCAGAGAGTAAGTATTTACAATCCCAGCCCACTTGTCAATTTTGACCATGATTGGGTCCGATGGAACAATCTTCATTATTTCAGATTTTGTGTCGGTCAAGATCTCAAGAACATCTCCAGCGTTGCAACCCATCTTGAGAGAGCCCACAATATTTTCGAGATGATCTGCGACCTGCATGCCTCTATCCGCCGATACAGGTGCACCGGCCATTATAGGGGCAGTTGCGGGGGATTCATGAGGAATAGAAGCAGCAGCAGATGTAGCGATGGGCGTAGCTGCTGATACCATGGGAGGGGGGATTTCGATTGAATCGATCCTTCCTTGCAATTCCTCCTTGACTTCGGCGAGTGAGGTAAGAAATGCTTCAAGAACACCGGCTAGCTCTGCTTTTACAATTTGGGAGATTTCTTCAGCAGAAGGGCCATTGCCCACGCTTTCAGCCTTCGGTAGATTTCCCATGATTTCGATAAGGTCATTTTTGGTAACTCCAGGTGTAGGAGTAGGTGCCTGAGGGATGCTCTTGATTCCCTCATTGATTTCTTCCTTAACAACGACTCGCAAGTCGCTCTTAATTTCTGTAACATTTCCCAAAATCGTAATCATACGCATCAGGGTTTCACCAAGACAATCAATTTTCTTCTCGATACCATTTAGGCGACTGACGAATTATTCGGCCATGCTCTTCACGCTCTGTTTGATACGTGTGCAAATGTATTCAGCCCAAAAAAGGGTATGGCTGATATGCCTGAATGCGTGCAAGTAAAGGCTAAAACAGGTTTTTTCGTCACAATATCTCGTAGATATATCTATGAGGAGTTTTTCAACTTCCTCAAATTAAGAGGTTATCTCGCAATCAATGCAGAGGAAATACCAATTGTCAACCGATTCGATTTCGCATATGTTTAAGCTAGTAGCTCTAGGAAACGGAGCTGTTGGAAAAACCAGCTGTATCAAGAGATACACAGAAGGTAGTTTCAGCGACCGCTACATAATGACAATTGGAACGACTTTTGCTCTCAAGACAATCAATGTGAATATACCAAATTCTGAGCCAATTAATGCAAGAATCGTGCTATGGGACCTTGCTGGCCAACCAACTTACAATGAGTTGCGTCGGAGATATATGGCAGGTGCATCCATGGCAATAATTGTCTATGATGTTACAAGACCTCAAACATTTCTTGATATTGGAGAATGGTTTACTAAGCTCATCACAGTATGCCCAAACGCAGTTGTTGCAATCGTGGCAAACAAGATAGACAGGTCGGATAGGTTGGTCCCACCAGAAGCAGGTGAAATGATAAAGCAGTGGCTCGGAGTTGACCATTACGAAACATCAGCAAAGACTGGCGAGAATGTAGACGATTTATTTTCTAAGCTTGTGACAAGAGCCATTCAGAAACAGAGGGAGATTGGTCCTCAGCCTCTGGCAGGAAATCAACCTAGCAAAATCATGTGATTTTCATAGTTCCTCGAAGCAGGTTCCAGTCATTCACAGAATCCTTTATACGAGATGAATCTTGAATCTTCGTGATTCTAATGCCAAGAAGCAAAGTTATCAGAGGGGTCATTGGACATTTTGCCCTACTCATTCTGAGTTTCTTTGTCTTAGTTGGCATAATTGAGAGCTTTCAGATTTTTTCTTTTGATCTTCCACTTCTTAACCTCCTTGTGCTTGGCTACATGCTTGTACACACAACATTACTTCTTTCTGTTCAACTTGGTGTCCAAATTCTTGAACTGATTCGAGTACGAATGCCCACACTACTTGTTGCATATTATTTTCAGATAGAGGACTCTCAAACCATTTCGATACCTCTTCTTGACCCTACGAAAAGCAAGGTCGCAGTTCTAATACTCCTTCTTGTAATAACGGGAGGGCCAGTATTATTTCCAATCTTCGCAATTTACGGGTTCCTTCTAGTCTATTCGTTCATTTCTGTAGTACCAATAGACCCCTCTACTATTCTATTCTATTTTGGATATTTCCTAAGTTGGATGCCACCAATTCTGGCATTCATTGTTGGGATAATCATTATTTCTATTGTTTTTGTCGAGTTCAAGCATTTGTAAAATCCTCGAAGGGAGTTCCCGGAACATGGATAGTATCCGCTCTGTCTGGGCCTATGGAAAGGATACCAACGCGTGATTTTGCAAATCCTTCAATATAGGAGATATATTCTCGTAGAGCCCCAGGAAGGTTGTCATACATATTTGCTGGTCCTGCTTGAAATTCAGGCCATCCAGATAATTCTTCATAGATAGGACTTGCTTCAGCAAAAGTCGATGCACAGGCAGGTATCGTATCTATCTCCTCACCATAGAGATCATAGGCTATACATACTTTCAGAGGATTGATTCCATTTAGAACGTCATTCTTAGTGATAGCGAGATATTCTGCACCATTGATTCGAACTGCATAGCGTAGGGCAACCAAATCAAGCCAACCGCACCTTCTGGGTCTACCAGTCACAGTGCCATACTCTTTCCCTTTTGCGCGGATTCTTTCCCCAGTTGAGTCAAATAATTCAGTCGGGAAAGGTCCAGTACCAACTCGTGTGATGTACGCCTTGCATATGCCAAGCACTTTCCCAATCTTAAACGGAGATATTCCAGTTCCTGATGAAGCAGCCGAAGAAACGCAATTTGAGCTAGTGACAAATGGATAGGTCCCGTGGTCGAGATCAAGGAGTGAGCCTTGTGCGCCCTCAAAGAGAACCTTTCTGCCCTGTTCAATCTCTGAACAAAGATATGTTCCTGCATCTCCGACGTATTTCTCCAAGAGGGATGCCTTGGAACAATAAGCAGCGAATGTTTCTTGTGTTGTATTCCGTGATTCATCTTGGTATAAATGGTCTATTCTTGCGGACAGTAGTGTTTCAAGCTGTTTAATTCGAGAACAATCAGTTTTGTCAAACAGATCGCATACTCTAATGCCAACTCGAGAGGCTTTGTCAGAATATGTTGGTCCAATTCCTCGTTTAGTAGTACCAACCTTATGCTCTCCTTTGGCAGATTCCTGCAATTCGTCAATTTCGATTTGGAGAGGCGTAATCAAATGCGCGCGGTCACTTATCAGTAGATCAGGCTCCACTCCAGCAGCTCGCAAGTTGGATATTTCATCGAGTAGAACATTTGGATCCAGAACAACTCCGTTACCGATTACAGCCTTTTTTCCTCGGATGGCTCCTGTAGGCATAATTCTGAATTTGTAAACATTTTTTCCAACTTTTACCGTGTGACCAGCATTGCTTCCTCCTTGGAATCTTACAACAATATCAAAATCCTTTGAAAGGTAGTCCACTAGCTTTCCTTTGCCCTCATCGCCCCACTGCAGACCAACAATAACCATATTTTGCATTGGATATCACATGCGCCAACAAAGCATCCATTGATAACAATTGTGACTCCGATACAGACTGCGGGCTCATTGTGTGACGCTTGAGTTTATAACTGATTCATGAATTCAACGTACGACTTACTTTGATACGTGCCGATGTGATTGTAGTTGGAGCCGGTTCAGCAGGTTCTGTTACAGCTCGAAGATGTGCAGAAATGGGACTCAACACTTTGCTGCTGGATAGAAAAAACCCTGAGTTAGTAGGACAGAAAGTGTGTGGCGACGAGGTAAGTAAAACACACTTCGAAGCAACTGGAATAAGCTACCCGAAGGGTGATGAAGTTTCCAGTGTTATTGCAGGCGCTGACGTATACCCGCCAAGCCTAAAGAATGAGCTTGAAGTCCGTGGCTGGAAGGATTTTGATGGCTGGACGGTTAATCGTTTGGCCTTTGGACAAAGACTCCTAGATCAGGCCAAGAAAGCTGGTGTTAACTTCAAGTCCAACTGTCATGTTGGTGGACCAATATTCCGAGGAGATACTGTCACGGGTGTTACCTACAAGGATACAGAAACAGGTGAAAAGCACAATATCTCATCGAAACTGGTTGTTGATGCGAGTGGGTTCGCATCAGTAATTCGGAAGAAAATCGATAGCCCACTTGTTGAGGTTCAAGTAGACAAGCAAGATATTGCACTCTGCTACAGAGAAATTTTAGAACTCAAAATGCCTCTAGCAGAACCTCAAGTTGCACGCGTTTTTTTGGGTGGAAAGTACGCACCGAAAGGATATGCATGGATATTTCCAAAGGGGCCCAAGCAAGTTAATGCAGGTATTGGCATATCAGGAGGACAAGGAAAAGGCTCTCCAAAAGAGTTGTTCATGGCATTCAAAGAGGAATACCCAATTCTATTTAGAAGCAAAGTTCTTGATGCTGGAGGAGGTGCAGTTCCTGTACGTCGTCCGGTGTGGAGTTTAGTTGCTAATGGAGTAGCATTCGTTGGAGATGCTGCCATGATGGTAAATCCAATTCATGGAGGAGGCATTGGGGCAGGAATGCGGGCAGGTATTATTCTTGGAGAAGTGGCAAAGGAGGCTATAGCAAGAAGAGATACCAGCGCAAAGGGACTCTGGCAATACAATACTCGATTCCTAACGAATTTTGGAAGAAGATTGGCTTCTCTTGAAATTTTCATTATGTAGAATTTTGTAAATCACATATCTAAA
>CAYMLT010000150.1:5043-7736 GCA_964391265.1 uncultured archaeon | reverse complement strand
ATGAGCTTCCCTAATTCCAAAGATGAGTAGACAGCCCACCCATACAAATGAAATCAGCATCAAATAATCCACTGTAATCCAAATTGGGGATGAATAAACCGCATTGACAATTGCAATTTGAGTCATTCCTCCGGGATCTAGTGGGCCTTGAAGATAGAAAGGTGGTAGGGCCAATGAAAGGACGAGCAAACCTATCAATCGAAAAATCAGAACCGGAATCATGCTGTATCCTACAATGGAAATAGTCTTCCCTTTATTTCCTGTACCACCCGTGACTTTCATCGCAAGATGTGCGAAAGCAGCTCCAATTATCAAATAGGCCATTCCAATTATGATATTTGGCAAAATACTGACAAGCGCAGTTAATATGAAGCTCAAACCATCAGACTGAGTCAGGATACTTACTTCTGTTGTTGTCCCCATGGTTATGTTCGTATATACCGTGCGCGTTATTTTTGATGATATAGTTAAGAAAACACCTGCCATTATTAGAGCGTTCATGATTATTACAACAAATGGTCCAACATAATCCGGTCTTTGACCGATATCTCTGTATGTAGGCGCAGGTCTTCTGATAGTTCCCCATATGCGATCAATAGTTCCTAGCGCCCGAACTTCTGGTGTTTCCGGTCTTCTGAGAATTGGTAGTATCCTCTCAAGTGTTTCTTCTGCTATCTCCTGTCTGCAGACTGGGCAAATCACTGCATCAGCAGAAACTGGCGAGTCACAGAATTCGCATCTGCGCACAATCTGACCTCCAATATACTGTAGGGAATGTCGTCCTGATAAGAATGTGTGCTTTGTATTTAAGCGATTTCTGAGTGTTCCCTAGGAGTGGTTGGAGGGTCTCCCCCTCCTCTACCACATTCTGAAGTTCTCAAAGAGCCGTGTTGAGTGTACAATATAGAATGGTATCACAGCATCCCAAAAGCTCTGAAGCGTATTCAGAATCAATGTGTACATCACAATGAATGTCACATCATTTATTCCAAAAAGCAAGGGTACTACCAGTAGATTCAATGGTATCATGATTCCCAATCTAATACAATATGCAATAACCATATACTTGGAAAAGGTCCTTGGCGATGCCAGATATGTTCCATCCAATTGTTTACTTGAGAAATTCATTGCTACCCAAGGAACGAGTATCATTGGAACTGTTGCTAGAAACTTGAATATTGGTCCAACTCCTGTTGGGTCGAACAGAAAAAGCCCGAAGAAGCCAGCATATGTTGTGACCATTCCAATTTCTATGCCCCCAACAAGAAATGCGATTATCCATATCAAGGACACCGGGTCAAAAATCGCTATCCCCCATCCGGGTATCCTTGGTATGAATGATGCAGTAACACTAAGAGCAATTGACAAGGCACCAAGAATAGCTCCAATTGCAATTCTCTTGGTATAGTCTGCATTTGATGAAGTTGTCGTCAATTCAACCTCTGGTGCATCCTTAGATTCCGACACGATTGGGTACAACGAGTATTCCTCCAAATAAGCTCTCTGACATGACCTTCTCCGAGATAGCCTGCTTAAGAACTTTACCCAATTATAACTATTTACTCAATAACGAGTAACATTATCTAGGTCCCTGTCAAGAAGCCGTTGGATTCCGGAATGAACGCTCTGTTCTTGAGAAGGAGGTCGCACTCTGTTTAGCATCCTTAGTAGGTTTCTCGTTGGGGTCAACCAATCCGGATTAATCCTCCACTCTGCCCAATCAATGCCGCTTGACATTGATGTTCGACTTAGAATCAATCGCGATGACACAAGATCGTTCAGACCATTGAGAATTGTACCAATTGTTACAGCTCCCACAACAGGTCTAACTTGGCGAGCTGCTCTAAGTAGGTCTGCAGTAGTAACCCATTCACCATCTTCTATGAGGATTCTCAGTACTTTTGAACGCACAAGATCTGACTCTAGAGCCCCCTTTAATGGCGCAAGATTAATCGGTCGCGAAGAGGGTTTTCGATATTCTTCCTGTTCCCATGGTTGTTTCGCGTACTCATCTCTAACTGGCCTGAAGTCCATATTCAATTAGCACCTACACTGAAAGCATCATTTACTCTTTTGAAACACAGTATTATCATCAAATACATATGTGCAATGGCATTGCACAACTCTTATCAGGAAATAATCACAGGAGAAATCGAAAATGACCGGGCTGAATACGATGAAAGGGCTGCTGACCCACAGCATTTCAGAGCCATGTGGGATACTGTGCTGTGCATTTGGAGTGAAAAACAGCGCTGCAAAAGTATTCTTTGAATTGCTGGAGGGAGCCAAAACTGTTGAGCAAGTTGCCGCGATTATCGGAAAAGACCGAAGTGTAGCCCAACGATATCTCAAGGATTTGGTCGAGAGTGAACTCGTTCATGTAGAGAAGATATCATTGGCGCAGGGAGGGTATCATTACAGGTATTGTGCCAACTCATCTGATGAAATTAAGAATCAGATTCTTGCTCAATTGGACAAATGGCACCAGGAAACCAGAAGGTTCTTGTTGGAATCGTGGCCGACGAAGCTGCAGTAATCTACTACCGCTAGAGGAAAAATGCATGGCTTTACAATCGGTTGATAAGAACACAGTACTTCTCACAGCACTTGCAGTTCTTGCCGCTCTCGGAATAGTGGTTAGAATGTTCATCAGAATTCCTGTGATACCTGGATTTTTCGAGTTGACCCCTGGT
>CAYMLT010000150.1:0-5033 GCA_964391265.1 uncultured archaeon | reverse complement strand
CATTGTAGGTGGAATCCCTGGAGGTCTATTTGTTGGTGCTGTTGTAGGTATAGGCGGTGCACTTGCAGGTGGAGAATTCCCGCTTCTTCCTATGGTCGGAAATATGTGTCTGGGGCTTGGGACCGGAATTGCCGTATATGTGTCTCGTCGAAACAGCTTGAAGTTTTCCCTGATTGCTATTCTAGGTGGAGGTTTCATTGGAGGCTTCATTCCCAGTATGACGATTTTCGCAGCTGTGACCGACTCGCTTGAACTTACATTCATCGTTGCGGTGGCGGATCTGATACAGGCAATTATTTGGGCCATAGTCGCAATATTTGTTGACAGATATATCATTCAGAAGATATTGGGCAATTACATCTATGCAGACGGTGACAAAAATGTCGAGTTATTAGATATGGGGCCGAATTAAGATGAAAGAGAAAACGATTTCCATTGATGTTCAAAAGGATCTATTTGGTGCCAATGAAGAGGCTGCATCCAAGAACGCAGAAATCTTCCAGAAATATGGTATCGTTTCCGTTGATATCATGGGATCAGTTGGCACTGGTAAAACACAACTCATCGAATCATTGTGTGAGCGCTTATCGCAGAAATACCCAATTCTGATGATTGCTGGGGATTTAGCTACACGAATCGATGCGGACCGCGTTAGCGCTCATGATGTTGACACTGTTCAGATTAATACAGGTACTGCATGTCATCTGGATGCAAGGATGATACATGTTGCATTGAAGGATACGAATCTTTCGAAATACAAAGTTGTGTTCATCGAGAATGTCGGGAACCTCATCTGTCCAGCTGGTTATTCTCTGGGTGTCAATAAGAAAGTGGTTGTAGTAAGTGTGACCGAAGGTCCATACATGATACGAAAACACCCTCTTACCATCAAAAGGTCTGATGTGGTTGTCATCAATAAAATAGATTTAGCTGAAGTACTGGAATTCGATGTCGACGCATTGGTTGATGATGTTCGTGAGGTTGATGCGAATCTCCCAGTATTCAGAGTGAGTTCCAAAACCGGTCAAGGTCTTGATGCCCTAATTGCACACCTAGGTCTTTAAGTGGCTGAATCTTTTTTCAAGAGAGCATTCAGCTGACATGTAACGCCTTCAATATGTCCCGCACCTAAAACAGCAACAACATTCCCTTCCACATCGTTAAGTATTGATAGAATTGCCTTTGCAATGTATTCATCACGCTGCTCAATGAGCACCATTGCTAGTACAGGAAACTCCTTTCGGAAATTGCTGAGAAGATTGTCCACTGCACCATCTTCTTTTAGAAACTCCATGAGACTTCGCCCTTCTCCATCTTCAATGCCCTCGGTTGCTTCAGGAATCAAGCTTGCCAACCGATAGATTTCATCCAGAGGAACTTGTGCGAGCGCTTGAGCTGTTCGATCCATTGGCCTATCAACAAGGGCAATTTTAGCTTCAATCTTTCTTCCAGCTTCAATTGCCGCCATCATTTCCATTCCTGCCTTAGCACCCGTTTCATGGCCTAGATTCTTTTCAAGAAGTGCAATCTGATTCATTAAATCATTAACAGAATGTCCGGATGATGTATCTGGTTCAAGATTTTCATATTGTTCAGGATTGATTAATTGATGATATCTCATACGATCTAGTTCGACGGCAACAACATCTGGCCTGATATCCATGACTGTCCGTCTTGCAGTTTCTACGCTTTCAGGATTTGTATGAATAACAGGCACAAAAACTACTCTTTCAATCTCTTTCACCATTGTTGCACTTCACGAGTTTAACATCGTGTGTACTTTTCTTCTTTTCCTACTCAGTATTTTCTAATGCGTAAACGCTTAGGTTTAAGGAAACCTCTTTTTGTGAATGTTCTTAAAAGCTAACAAGCAATGAGAAGCTTTTTGACTAAGTAAACGTTTACTTACATCAGATAAATGCGGAGCGAGGAGAGATGCGCGAAGAATTAGAAATGACTATTGATAAGCTGCGAAACCCGCTGATGAAAACCGGTTTGATGGTGCTCCATAGCCTGCTTGATACGCTGAAAGGCCCTCGTGTAAAACCCGCAGAAGTTCGAGAACATGTCAGCAAAGACCTCTCCGGCGTTTCTAAGCAGTCCATAACTAATGCAGCGAGGCGATTAGAAGAAGCAAATGCAATAAGTAGAGATGAAGGCCACTACAAAGCAAACTATGGATACCTCATTTCCGTTCTCCTCAACGAAGTTATTGACCTCCGAAAAAAGATGGCAGATTTAGAGGAAGAGTTGATTTCACTCAAAGAAACCTCTGAAACATAGAATTCAGTGGCATTTCATCCAAGCAAGAGCCAATCGCTCTCTCTCCTTGATGAATGCATCTTTTCCATCCATGTAGGCTTCAATATCAAAGGGAAACTGTCTTGCAAGTCTTTCCTTTAGAATACTATAAGCTAGTGCATCATCAGAATGAGAAATCATGTAATCCCTAAAGGCAAGATGTCTTTCAATCTCTGGGTTTCCGAGTTGATATGCATGAATGTGATGAGTTCTTTCACCATCTAATCCTTTGGAGAAGTATCTTCGACCCGGGAGTCCAAATTCACCCTTTGGTTCATAACCTGCCTTGATGAATTGAGGGTTGTATGCATCAACCCTCTCAATGTCCTTTACCACAGGAAGGATATCAATGACTGGCTTTGCACTGATTCCCGGGATTGAAGTGCTTCCTATATGATGTATCTCTACTAACTCATCGCACAGGATTGCCTGGATCACTATTGCTTCCTCTTGGAATTTGGTTTTCCATTTGCTATCATATGGAACGACTCTCACCTTCCGAACCAAATTCTTCACCTACTACTTGTCAGAAAGCCTGACCAGATTGCCAGCGAATCGACGCATCATAATGTCGAGTCCTTTCCGAAATTCTTGACTTGCTTCAAGGTACAATGCTCCCGTTTTATTTGTCAATTCACTGATTGTTTCTTGAGGTACTTCTGAGAGCCTATTTCCACTATCCCATCCGATGATGAGAAGATTTCCCCTCTCCAATGGCTCGGAGACAGCACTTGATAGGAATGTGCTTAGAACATCAAATGACTCCTGTGACGAAACATCAAAGACCCCCACAATTCCATTGGATTCGTTTGAGTGCAATAATGCTGACTGTTCTTCTTTCGGGATCAAGAATTCCGTAAGAATAATGTTAGCGTTTGCTTCCACTTCTGAGATGATCTTATGAAGAACTGGCTTTTTGCCATTCTCTCCGGGGAAAATCTGTCTTTTCTCAGCTTTCTGCGTCCCTACTAGTGTCACATTAAAATCCACTATTCTGTATGTCATTAGTGTTTCATCCTTATGCCTAGTTTCTGGATTTCTTGTATAACACGAGCGCGATAAGTATGAAGACAACTGCAAACGCCCCAAACAGAAAAAGCCACTTCAGTATGGTCACTCCACTAGCAATAGATATCACTAGAGTAGAAAGATTCGGATATGCGGCAGCTTGCGAGGCAATTAATGTGTTCTCTAAATAGTCGAAGAATGCGGCAAATAGGGGAAGAAGAGAGAGGGTACGAAGGTTCTTTCTTTCTGGGTATGAATTTCGGAGTTCCATCGTGATTCCAAAAGCAAGTGCGAAAGAATATCCCAGTGGGAATACCAAATCGAGAAGATGCACTTGAAGCCACACATTGAGCCCCTCTGAGCCTAATACATCAAAAGATTGGAGGATATCGTCATATGAGTAGCCAAGATTCATGTCTGGCATCATGGCCTCGCCATAAACATCATAGACCATCACTTGAGTTAGCATGGCCATCACTGACACTGAGATCGCACTGACCAAAATTGCAATTACCAGGTTTCGCCCTGTTGATAGTCTGTCTATACCGTTGAGCATTCTTTCCATAATCAATCCTCCAAGCGGAATGGATATTTCAACTCTATAAGGAGATTGCTAAACTGCTTTTTTTCAAATTGCGCATCAATATAACTGGTGGTTTGATGCCAATCCCTGTTCTGCCGAGATGGCAGGTGTCTTCCAAGGAGGTATGTCGCTGATACCGCTCATGATATCTTACCATATGGAGGGCATGATACTATTTGGAGATATATGAAAATTGCTTTGTTTATTTCATTCAATCTGTGTACCCAAACTCTAGACTTCATGGGAAAGCTAATAAGCCAAAATTAGTGTGCTTGCCATCGCCGTCACGTGTACCAATGGCCTGGGTGGTGTAACGGCAGCATAAGGGATTGTCCCTCTTCGATACATATGTATGAGGTTGGAGCTAGTACACTTTTTATGATGTGATTGGTAACATCATACTAACTACGTAAATGGGGATATGAGGTGGAGCTTCCAGTAGAAAAACGTCCTTTGTACGATGTTGATATACTAGAGAGATATCCAAGAAATCCTGGTTATGTTCTTCTAAGAGTGTACAGACAACTTCTCGACTATATTACGAAACTCTCTGAGAGATATGCACTCTATGTTGCCATTGGTCGCCTGAAGAATATCCGAGTTCGTGCAAGAAAAGGAAACTACCAAGGACGAAGGTTCAGGGGAATGATACATTCTTGGGCTTTCGCAAGAATAACTAACAGTCTACAACATGGACTGGCTCAGCTTGGTTGGAAGGTCGATGGAAAGGATGCGCGTTTCAGGGCTATTCCTGAAGCGTGGACCTCTATCATGTGTTGGAAGTGTGGAAGCAAGGGTAAGAGACCCAAGCAGAACTACTTCCACTTTCCATCCTGTGGTCATAAAACCAATGCTGATAGGAATGGTAGTACCAATATTGCAGCACGCATGCTCAAGCTCACAAAGTCACTACACTCTGTGAGAGGACTAGGTCTGTGGACTAGAGCAGTTGTTCGAGGAACAACTAATCGACGTGCGCGTCCGAAAGCCCAACAGATGATTTCGAAGAAATCGTCAAGAGGGAAGTCCTTACTCTCCAAGAAAGGAACATTATCAGGTTCCGGAGAGTCCGCGGCCGTTCACTTCGTCCAGTCGGACCTCATCAGTATCAGTGATGGTGCTAATGAGAGTGATAATGACC
>CAYMLT010000149.1:0-7749 GCA_964391265.1 uncultured archaeon | reverse complement strand
CCGACAATTTGACAAGGGGGATAGATCAACGTAATCCAGATTATTCCTAGCTAATGCAAGATGGCGAAGGCGTTTACACCGTCCAAGAGGACTAAGATCGATTTCAGCAATATTGTTTCCAGACAACCAGAGAGATTCCAAGTTACGAAGGTTTCCAAACCCCTCTAGACTGAATGTTTGTATAGAATTCTCCTGAAATGAAATACTCTTCAGTTTCTTACACGATACCAAGGGAGAAAAATCAGATGTTTCGAGCCCCATTTTTCTGAATGCTATGGATTCCAAATTTGTTAGCTGTTTGATAAGACCAAGATCAAGATTTCTCAAATGGCGATAGTTAGGCTTTCCAGTTATTGATAGTGATTTGAGGGAAGGGGATAGATTAGATAGTATAGGTTCAAGTGCGTTTGGAAAATTATCTTTAAGAATCAATTTCTCAAGATTCGGACTTTTTATAACTTCATACTCATTTTCATCTAGTTTTGTATTCAAAATCGATAATTCTCTAAGATTATCTAATTTTGAAATAGAATGCAAATCGGAATTAGATAGGCCTATTTCAAGAATTTCCAATGATTTGAGCTTGGAAATATCACCTACTGCGGATCTATTAAGGGAACAGTTGGGAAGCCTCAGTTCCCTTAAATTAGGAATCTCTGTCAATGGTGAGAGATCAATGTTTCTACCAGAGCCATACACAATCAGAGAATGTAATCCTTCACAAGATGCTAAGGGAGAAAAATCTATTGACGAAGCATCTCTGATTTTTAATTGGAGAAATCGAAGTGGTGTATTTTCAAGTCCAGATAAATCAGCAGCACCACGTGAATGACTAAGTCGCAAAGAGAGTGATTGAAGTTTTGCCAACTTCTTGAAGATGTCAAAATCTATTTCATGCCAATCTAAATAGCCAAGAGATAGAGTTTCCAGATTCTTCAACGATTTGATAAATGATAAATCAAAAGGCAACTCGGCAGGATATATACTTCTCAATAAGCAAATTTCCTGAAGATTGACATGAGAAGAAAGAAATGAAATGTCAATGTTTCTAGGACAGTTGTCTCTGATTACAAAGCGTTTGAGTGCCTTCAAGTACCTCAAAGGTTTCAGGTCAATCTGCCCGAGAAAGGTTTCGTCAATTTCAAACGATTCCAGTTGTGTGCATTTTTCAATACCGCTAAGATCCACTCCAATCACTTGATTAGTAGTTGAAAGAGAGAATGACTTGTCATAAGCGTTGATAATGATATACTCCGCCTGTCCAGGTCGAATCTCTGGATTGCGCGATGTAATCCTAATCCGAATTTCTGACATTATCTGTTCATTTCAGGAAGGGAATAATAAACATGATGCACCGCAAACGCTGTTTCTTGGGACACATCGCTGTTATTTTTCATTTGCGAAAAATGAACAGAAAATAGTGTATTGCTGCAGACCCTTAGTTTGTGAACGCGGTAAAAGATAAGTGGACCATATATATAGCCCCAATCCTACTACATTGGGAGAGGGTTATGCTATGGGAGTAACAAAACTACAAGAACTAAAGAAGAAGGCAGAAGAAAATCCGGATGATATGGACAAATGGTTTGAACTGGGCAAATATGCTGCAGATAGGTTCATTGTCGGTATCAGCGAACTCGCTCTAACCAAAGTGGTCAAGAATCGTCCTGGTGATGCGAATGTTTTGGAGCTTTTGGCAAAGGCGCTCAATAGAAAAAGGAAACTTGCGGAATCAGAGAAAGTATACAAACGAGCTCTTGAGATAGAACCGGAGAACACGGATTTGCTGACTGGTCTGGCAGTTGTCTATGGAAATCAAGGTGAACTAGAAACATCTGTAGAGTGGTACAAAAAAGCTCTGAGTGTTGACCCGGGTTTTTCTTGGGCGGTACATTCGTATAGACATACTTTGGAAACACTGGGGAAAATTGATGATATTGGACCAATGTTGAAACGTGCGTATGAGGTCAATCCAGACAATGCTCTTGTGACGATAAATTACAGTGAGTTTCTGAAAGGGCAAGGCCAGACAGCAGAATATCAGAAACATCTCGAGAAGGGGTTAGCACTTCTTGAGGATGCTACTGCAGAAGAACAAAACAGGTCTCTTAGAATTCTTATGGGGCTTCACAAACCGAGTGCCGTGAAATACGCAGACCTTTTGCATAAAAAAGATCCAGACCATGTAGATATCCTTCTTGTAGTCTGTACTCTGAAAGGAGAAACAGAACCCCAAAATGTCAAGGATATGCTGCTGAAGGCATTGCAGGAAGACCCAACCAGTATCCGAATCATGGGAACTCTAATTGTATTCTATCTTCAAACAAAAGATATTGCAGGAGTCATGGAAATCAAGGCAAGGATGGATGCAGAACAACCTGAAGACGCGTTAATGGATGTAGTAGATATGACATTGATGCAAGGGGATGTCAAAGGACTTCTATCATCAGAAGAGAAACGGGCAAAATTCATAGAAACTACAGCCAAACTTGCCAAGAGATTCCCCGGAAGACTTTTTGCAATTACCAAATACATCAATGCCCTTCTGCAGGACAGCAGATATGATGAGGCAAGGATGCAATATCGGCATGCAATAGACAATATTCCTTTGACCAATTTGCATGAAATATTAGCCCTTGGATTAGTTCTTCAACATCATAGAATGTATCAAGAAGCGAAAGAAACATTCGCCATTGCATCATCGAAAGCAGAAACCCGCATGGATGAATTAATGATCAAGTTAGCTGAATATGAAGAAACTGAGAAATACACAGATATGGCGGAGGAGTTGCAATCATTCGTTGAAGATGAGCAAGCAGATCCGCAGATATATGCGATACTAGGCCGAGTTCAAAGCTACATCAAACATCCTGATGCGAAACAAAATCTTCAGATCGCAGCTGATGCAAATCAGTTTGACTCTATGATTCTCTTAGCAGCCTTATTGAAACGGGAGAATGATGCTGTTCGATCTACAAAATATCTGAAACAAGTTCTCAATTCACCTGAGGCTTCATCACTGGACAAAGTAAGAAGTCTGATGGGATTGGGTAACGAAGAGGAAGCCATCAAAAAGCTCGATAGACTAGTAGACGAAGAACCATCAGCTGCTGGCTGGTTCATTCTCATTCAAGCTCGAAAGAAGGATGGTTCACAGGCTGTGGAAACCGTTGTCAAGCGGATGCTTCAGGTGGACACCAGCCTTGGAAATACAGAACCAACAACTCCAATGGAGGATATAACAATCGATTCCATGGCCAAACAATTCACCAGTGAAGTGATGGCAGGGATAATCGCCGGGAAGATTAAGCATCTACTAGTATCAAGACTAATTCGCGAATTTGTCAGTGAGAATTTCAGCGAGGAGGAGGACTAGTGGACAACAAGCTTGTTGATCTGCTAGCTGAAGGTTTGAGTTGGAGAGATTCCCTAGATGCCAGCGAGCAAGCTCGATTACTAAATCAAGGCAGAGTAGATCTTTGGAAAAAAGAAATCCTGAAATCTGCAAAAACAATCGGTATCTCAAAAGTTTTGCAGCAAATCGCATTTTCATATAAGGAACTCAGTGCGTGGGGTACATATCTGCATGCAGTACTTTCTCTTTTTGACCTAGATGAGCTCTACGGACTCGCTCTTGAACCCGCCGAATTCGTAAAACATGTAGCAGCTACTGCACCAAAGTCATGGAGTGCGGCCAAGAAAACGGCAAGAAGTCGGGCAATTGAACACTTGAAGAAGCAAATCGAAGCGGGGGATGCATACCTCTTACGACCCAGCGTAATCAAATCCCCAGACCTTTCAGTTTTCGTCCCTCCAATAATAGAGATTAGAAGACGCCACATTGAGGAGGTTTGTCCATACCTGATGGACGATGGTCTAATCGACTTGTTCGACTTTCTTGAATTGCCCCTGGCAATGGATTTCATGATTAAATCGGGAGTAGGAGGAAGAGCAAACCCTACAGAAGCCAAAGTTGTTTTGGACAAACTGGTGGAGCTTGAAATAATTACCACAGCATCTATTGAAAAGAAGCGTGAAGGTAGAACGCCTCAGCAGATTGATGAAAGATATCTTAGACTCTACACGGATTGCATCCCAACTCAGAGGGATTTACTTCGAGGTGCTGCTATGGCCCTTGATCCAGATGAGGAAGTCAGCGGCAAAGGAATAGATCTCATCTATTCAACAGGTCATATTCACGTAAAAGAACCTCTTCTCAACGCATTGGAAAGAACAAATGACTCAATTTTGGTCAATGCTATAAGAGGTCTTGGAATACTGGGAGAAAAAGATACAATTCCAATGATAGGACAATTTCTGAGTGGATCATCAAACGAAATTCAATCTGCAGTTTGTATCGCATTGGGACGCTTGCAGTCCGGCAACCATGTTGGTGAGCTTAGTAACATGCTCAGAAATTCTGATGAGCAGGTACGACTCGCTGCAGCAGGGGCACTCCTTCAAATCAAAACAGAGAAGGCGCAAGAAGAATTCTGGAAAAATTACCAGCGATTTGGTAACATCAAACTAATTGCATTTACAAAAGATATTGGAAATTTGAAATCTGAGAGAGCAATTCTCTTCATGATAGACCTGCTTCTCCTTGACCTTCAATCATTTCTGCACAGTGGCGAAATCCAAATGTATAATGCCCTTCTCAATGCTCGAGAAGGTCCGGAGCATGCTATGATGATGCTTCTTGTTCAGCGTCTACGAGAACAAGCGGTTAGTGGATTTGGAGCCATGGGTTCTGATGCAGTCCCCGTATTAGCATCTCTTCTGCGGATATTCCCCGAAACAAGCAAGATAGTATGGCGAGATGTTGAATGGGAAGATGAGGAGGTACATATCGCAGACATGCTTGAAAGAAGACTTCAAGAACACTTCCGCCACTTCAACTTTCCTAGGCCTGAACACATACCCAATCCGGTAAACGAAGCCATTCGTGCATTAGGTGTCACACATAGTGAACGAGCAGTTCCCTACCTAGAAGAATTAGCAATGGCTGATAGTGAGGAGTTGGCCCTTGTTGCACTTGAAGCTCTTAGCGAAATTGACACGCCCGCCTTAGATGTGCTCATTAGAGTACCAGAAAGCAACCCTGCAATTCAGATGAAAAAGGTCCGAGATATTGGAACGATAGTACATCCTAAAGCCACTGAGTGGTTGATTAAGCAGAGCGAATCTAAGAATCCGTTAGTACGAATGGAAACTACCAACTTCCTAGCTATGCGAAATGATGCATCTTTAAGTAAGCATCTTCAAAAAATGGCAAATGATCCTGAAGCAATTGTACGAGTGGGATTGGCGAATGTGATAGCACGTCTAGGTATGAATACCTATCCTGAGGTGATGAGGATACTCAGTGAGGATAAAGAACCCGTGGTGAGGGACACCATCGTTAGAGCTCGTCTACACTTCGAAGCTGATGAACAAGACGAGTTCTGGGCATAGAAGTGATTTCAGGAACTGGTGAGTAGGTGGATTAGTTCACCTACTCATAAGATTGTTCTAGAGAAGCTCAACGAACCTGTCACCAGAATAATCAATGACTCGCTTGTCAGAAATTACACCAGTCCAAGTCACCTGTACTCTTTTCTTCAACTTCATGTAAGTAATCTCACTCCAAGTTGCTTCGCTTTGAGGTGATCCATAGTGATGCCAACCAAAGATTGCTTTAGGTGCATCACCAATGATGAGCTGATTTTCTTTCCCTACCTTGATCTTATCAGGTTTGTAAACGGATAGTTTCTCAGTAGTAGCGAATTTAATGACAAACTTTTCAGTTTCAAGCTCAAGATTATTTACGACCTGCGGGAGTTCCCCTCTTCGTCCCCCGAAAATCTCACCAGCTATGACAATGTCAACAGATGATCCAAGGTTTTCCATGAACCATTTTTCCACAAGTTTCAGACCTTTCAAGGCAGTGTATCTCCTGAACTGTGACTATAGGTCCTCAGGATTCACTAGCTTTGTTTTAGCTTGGAAAATTGGGCCGATGATACTCATCACGAATTTGACAAATCCATCATCCTCTGATACAACGCCTATCACGTCGGCATCAACAGAAGATGCAGGAGCGATCAATACTTCTTCACTATCACGTACACAAGCAAAGACATCCTTGTCACTTCTGGTCCTCACACGAATATTCCCTCGACCGACAAGTGGTTTAACCTGTGGACCAAGAGCACCACTTTCAGTTACGACCAGTTCGACCCCAACCACAGTCTTTAGCTCCGTGAGGACTTCTGTAGGAACATCATTTACCTCAGGAATTATGAGAGTTACTTTGGACTTGGCACGCAAAAGCATGTCCTTGATGTGAGCGTTAACAGCATCACGGGTGACGATATTCCAAGTCTTTTTAGCTCCCGGGAAGTCAGACGCTCTGACCCTATCCCAGACCTTTGAGAGTCGTTCTGCAATGTCTTTTGTATTGACATCATCTCCAGAGGAACTCGCGAAGGCTTGTTCCAGAGTTTCATCAGTTAGACCAATCATTGGACTCTCCTCAAGCTTTTTGATGGTTCCTGAAAGAGTTCCGCCAAGCGAGCCCAACTGAGAATCTAATGTGTCATAGCTTTCTGTTATGTCTTGGGCGATCTTTGAAGAAATGCCTTCCAATTCAGCACTCGATCCCTCAAGATTGGTCGATAGGATATCACTGGTTTTACCTTTGAGTCCCTCACCTGCGGTGGAGAGAGATTGCCTTAGATCTTCATTGCTTTTCTCAATCAAAGATGAAGTGTCAGTTGCTATACTCTCAATTTTGAGACCACCAGCATCCATCTTGGCTTTAATTCCAGAATCAAGAGAGCTGATACGTTCATCGATAGTTGATTGTGCTCTGGTGCGATGATCAGATATTGCGGATGATACTGATGTCAATGCACTAGAGGTTGTTTGCTTGATATTATCAAACATGCCAGAAACGTCATCCTTTGTTGCAGTAAATGCAGACTTGATCTCTTGTGAAGCAGAACCCAATTCTTCGTTTGTTGAGGATTTGGTTGATGTGATACTTGAAGCGAGTGAATCCGAGGTTTCTTTCATTGTCACTTGAAGTGTACTTATTGTTGCATCTGAGTCCTCTTGGATCTTGCTTCGCCCCGAGGATGCGATTGAACTAACTCGATTGGCAAGGGACTCAGTCATTTGACGGAGATTGTCCCCCGTGGTCCGAATGAACGTATCCTTTGATTCCTGGGTACCAGCAGAACCTGTTTCGACAGATTGCTTGAGTTCCGATAATGCAGCAGAAGTTGCAGTTCGGGAATTCTGCAAGGAATTTTGAAGATCGGAGAGATGAGTACTGATCACTGACTTGGCTTCATTAGAAACCTGCTCAAGTGAAGCAGTAGTTGCCTGGTTCAAATCCTTATGCTTCGATGAGAGATCATCAGTTGTCTGTCGGGTCGTGGTTTCCATTGTCGAAACCATCCCCTGATAGCTTCGGTCTATTTTGCCTGCAAGTTCATCGAGAGATGTAGAGACAGATTCCATTTCTTTTTGCATCAGACTCTGAATATTCGAAATCATCTGTTGCATTTGACTGCGGAAGGACTCCTTTCTTGTGTTAACTATAGAACGAATCTCTCCCGTCACTTCGTCCGAATACTGACTAAGAGCATCATGATGGCCCTGCATCGAAGAAACAGCTACATTCTTCATCGAGTTCATTGTTGTATCTACAAATGATTTGGATCGCGAGCTAACTTCATTGACCTTCTCTGAAATGGCTTGAAT
>CAYMLT010000148.1:0-7755 GCA_964391265.1 uncultured archaeon | reverse complement strand
CGCATCCATACTTAACTGCCTTCTCAGAATAATCTGAACCATCAACAGCTATTAGTATAGTTTTAACTTGTACCTTTGAGTCCTCGCTCATCTCTCATCCTCTTTGTTATCCTATTACTACCAGCCTTATACAAGTTTCCCCAAATTGCCTAAAGAGAATTGCTTGGATTCTACTTGGACAAATCTGCAAAGGTAGATTTTGCTCGTACAAGGTTGTGAAGGGTTTCAACAAGAGTGTCTCGTTTTACTCGAACTTGATCCATTGAGTCACGTTCTCTCAGAGTGACGGTATTGTCTTCAAGTGACTCGTAGTCCACAGTCACACAAAATGGAGTTCCAACTTCATCCTGTCGACGGTATCGTCTTCCAATTGATCCACCCCGGTCAAATTGGGTTATTAGACCGCTATCGAGTATTTCGTTGTAAATCTCTTGTGAGGGAGTTAATAACTCTGGCTTCCCCATTAGAGGAAATACAGCGACCTGTATAGGTGCGAGATGTGAAGGAAATTTCAGCCAAGACCGTTCTTCATCCTCACTATAGCTATTGTCAATTAGACAAAACAGGGGGCGCTCAACACCAAAAGCGATTTCTAATATGTTAGGAATGACTGGTTGCTTGTCAACTTTCACACTCATTTTCTCATTTGAAAACTCTTGATGTCTGGTGAGGTCATAATTACCGCGGTCATGAATACCGCAACATTCCACCCATCCAAAACTGCGGGTATGGAGTTCCACATCCCAAGCATCTGCGGCATAATGAGCCCTTTCTGTTGGAAGATGTTGACGAAGTCGCATGTTCTCAGGAGTGAAGCCCATGCCACTGAATATCCTGTATGCTAGATGTACACACCATGCATAGGCAGGTTTTTGGAAAAAGCCCTTATCAATAGCTGAAGACATCTTTGTCATAGTGACTTTGTCACTTCCAGACTCCTGCGTTTGGTACGTCAGAAGGGGCAATTGAAGATCTTTGATATCGTCAAAATCAGGCCAATTCTTCTCATCTTCATCAAGTATGAATATCTGGCCTTCGACCTGAGTGAATTCCCTTAGCCGAAGCATACCTTGACGAGGAGATATCTCATTCCTGTAGGCTTTTCCAATCTGAAAAACAGATGCAGGAAGCTTGTCCCTGAAGAAAGTTAGCAAGCGTTTGAATAGCAGATACGTTGTTGTTGCTGTTTCTGGACGCATGTACGCTTCTTGGTCTAGACCTAGTTTTGTCTTCAGCATTAGATTGTATTGTTGAACAGGACCGAGTTCACTCTTGCATGAAGCACAACGAATATCCAATTCTTTGATTTTCTCTGTCATCTCCTCCAAAGAGAGACCCTTGAGAGATGCATCATTAGATGATTCTTCGATTAGATTATCCGCCCGATAGACTTGATCACACTTTGTGCATTGTGTTATAGGATCAATGAAGCCATCGAGGTGACCTGAAGCCTTCCATACAATCTGTGGAGAAACAGTTGGACACTCGACTTCCCAGAAGTTCGATCGAACAAACGAGGAACGAATCACATTCTCAAGTCTATTCTTTAGTAGCTTGCCCAGAGGAGCGAGATCGTAAAATCCAGAGCTACCTCCGTATATCTCTGGGCTCGGCCCCCAGTAGAATCCTCGTTTCTTAGCAAGACCATTGATAACTTCGTTGAAGTCACGCTCTGAAGCCATAGTCCATTACCTCGCGCAGGCAAGTAAGGTCAGGACTTAAACCCTATGGTCTGCATTGAAGAACGCCATGCCACCATTCTTATTAGGAAAATCGATAGGGCTTTACTCTGGTGGCTAAATTGGTAGAGGATTCCCGAATCTCAGGTTTTTATAAACTCTCTCGTGAAGAACGAGTAAAGAAACTAGCAGAAATCTTAGGTATTCCCGTTGAGGAACTGGAACCATTAGTAGATCCCAGCAAAACAGACATGGAGATCCTCGAACACATGATTGAGAATGTTGTTGGTTCTATGACAGTGCCTCTTGGAATAGCCACGAATTTTCGTATTGGTTCCAAAGATTATCTTGTGCCAATGGCTATTGAAGAACCATCAGTTGTAGCTGCTGCAAGTAATGCTGCGCGGATGGCGAGACCATATGGCGGTTTTTCAGCAACTGATACCGGACCTGTAATGATTGCCCAGATTCAATCAATCAATGTCCCTGCACCATTTGAAGCAAAATTGCGAATCATTGAATCGAAGGACAAGATTTTGGAGCTGGCAAATGAACAGGACCCTATTCTTGTCAGATTTGGCGGTGGTGCAAAAGACATTCGTGTGCGAATCATTGATTCCTCTATTGGTCCCATGCTAATTACTGAACTCATTGTTGATACTCGTGATGCAATGGGAGCAAACGCCGTCAACACAATGTGTGAAGCATTAGCTCCGATGATAGAAAAGATTGCAGGCGGAAAAGTGTTACTTCGAATCCTTTCAAATCTTGCTGAGTTACGACTCGTAAGAGTAAGGGCAACCTTCGACAAAGAACTGTTGGGTGGCGAAGAAGTAGTAGATGCAATCATTGCCGCATGGGCATTTGCAGAAGCTGACCCCTATAGATGTGCTACCCACAACAAAGGAATAATGAACGGAATCGATGCAGTTGTTCTCGCAACTGGTAACGATTTTCGGGCTATTGAAGCCGGGGCTCATAGTTACGCAGCAATGGGAGGATATAGCTCTCTCACGAAATATGAGAAGGATGCTGAAGGAAATCTATTGGGCTCTATAGAAATCCCGATGGCCGTTGGTCTTATTGGAGGTGCTACGAAAGTGCATCCAGTAGCTCGACTCTCAGTAAGGATTCTCGGTGTGAATACTGCAGTTGAGCTTGGACACGTTATCGCATCGGTTGGATTAGCTCAGAATCTTGCAGCACTTCGTGCACTTACTTCTGAGGGAATTCAGAGAGGCCATATGTCGCTTCATGCTAGAAATGTTGCTGCCACAGCAGGAGCAAGAGGCGATCTTGTTGATCGAGTTGCCGAGATACTTGTTCGTGAGAAGAATGTCAAAGTGGAACGAGCTAAAGAGATTCTTAAAGAAATCAAGAAAGGGTAACCCGTCGTCCAAACAACCTAATCCTGATTAGACAAGATAGAGGTAAGTAGAAGATTCTTCACTTTTTTGAACCGGAGTCCACCCATCAAGAGTAAAGCGGTACGAAACAACCCGACTTCCGGGATGTAGGTCTTGAGCTAGTTTTTCTCTTATTTTCTTGTTGATTTCATAGCCCTGATACAAGGTAACCACAGTGGCTTTTGACAAATCCATCTTGAAGAAGTTCCCTCTGACTACATGTGCTCTTGACCTGAGCTTGTGATGCCTAATCACAAGTCGGGACCAAAGTAAACGCAAAGGATCTATTTCAATGCCTACTGATTGTGCACCAAATTCCTTGGACGCCATCACTACGATTCTACCATCACCTGAGCCCAAGTCGTACACAATATCATCTGCAGTAACATTTGCAATTTCCAGCATGGCTCTCACTCTTTTCTTGGGAGTGGGTACCCATGGAGCACCTACACTAGCAGACCAAATTAACCATATACCGATAATAAGAATGGAAAACTCTACGATGATGAAGATTATCCACCCGTCCATCAGAGTGGAATAGAAGACTCCGATATAAATCCTTGTCGTGATAGCCAGCATAAGTCTTATGTAATCTTCGAAAAATGGTGGAACATCCATCAGAGCAACATATTTGTACCTCATGGAGCACTCTGGAATCTAATTGGACTTACTCAATAGAGGACAGTCCATCTCTGGAGTCGAGATATCAATGGAGGAAGACTGTGCCCAATGGGAACGACTTGCAGGTGAATATGCCGAGGTTGAGAAATACTTCGAAGCCGCAAATAGATACAAGCAGGCTGCAGAATGTTATCTGGACAGTGTTATCGAGATGACCAGGAAGGCTGCCGAGTACTATCACATTTACGCTGAGGCAAGCGTGGAAAAGGATCGCCACAAGGATGCAGCGAACGCATACTTTTCAGCAGCAACACAATATCGGCAGGTTAGTGATTTCGGAACTGCTCTTACGCTCTATGAGAATTCAGCAAAGGAAGCACTCTTGGAGAGGATGACGGAGCAGGCGGCACAGGCAAATCTATGGGCGGCTTTTGTGTGCCACAAGCTTGGAAATTCAGAATACTTCCTGACAGCTGCAAAGAACATGGGCAGCCTATATGAGAAGGCGTCTGCGAAAGCGTTAGATGAGGGCAAAGCCGAAAGGGCAGTAATTGATTTATCTCTTGCAGCCATGGGATTTGCTACTATTGATGATATGGATAAAGCAAAGGAATTGATAGAAAAGGCTAAACGGGTTGTAGGAAGGACAACTTGGGATTGGCTAAACATATTGCTTTCCTTTAGTGAAGCACTTGCTGATGATGATTTGGATACCGCAGATGATCTTCTAAAAGGATTCAAAGAGGAAGAAACCATTCAACAGGTTATGGGTGCCTGTTTGGATATACGAGAAGAAATCGGAAAGAAAAGGCGAAGGAGCTAGGTTGGATTAGCCTACCTTCACCATGACTGTTTTCATAATTTCCTCCTTGGTCTTTGGATCCTGAAGCTTAATGGTTGCCAATTCATCACCGAACGAGATACCCCTGACATATATCTGAAATCTCAATTTTTCACTTGCACCGATGAACTGAATCGTTCTATCTGGAGTTCCTAGAGATAATTCAAGACCATCAGATAGCGCTACTGCTACAGTCACATTATTTGCAGGACCTTCCCCATCGTTGGACAAAGTCACATCCAGAACTACCTCATCACCTAGACCACAAGAGATGCGTTCGGGGGCGATAGCCATTGATAAATCAGAAGGCGCTGCCGCAATTAAGAAATCAATTTGATTACTGTGTTTATGAACTAGAAGACGATCTCCTTCCAATGTAATCTTGAAAGGCCCAATAGTTCCATTTCCGTTTAAGACAGGATTGACCGAAAGAAGCCAAGATTCTTCAGAACCATATCCTTCTTTTATATTGGGTTCCTTTAGGAAAGTGAGACTATTGGAAAGCGATAGCCTATAATCAACAACGCGAACAGGTATGGGACATTTGTATCGTAATTCGAATTCTATAGGTGTTTTTGCACTGACCTCGCTTTTCTTTGCACCGGCCCATTCCAATTCGACCGAAGTATCTAGGGCCAGTTTTACACTATTAGTGAGAAAATCAAAAACATCTTGTTCCCGAGGCTTGGGCTTAAACCTGGAAATACACTTCCTTAACGTTTCATGGGATGTTTCGTATCCCTCAACAAGAACACCGACATACTCTCGTGCAACGTCTAATGCAGATACATTTGGAGGGGATTTCTCAGGTAATCTTTTTTCTGCTTTTCTCAACAGATTTACAGCAGTATCGAAACTTCTCGCAGCAAGATGGCACATTACTGAAAGAGATAATGCTCTGATGGAGTCAACCAACCTCTTTTCCCTGAATATATGATCGGAAGCCTCTTGATAGAATCCTCCTGCTTCATCGAATCTTCCTTCTTCAAGTAATGTTTCTGCGGCAAGGACTTTCATTTGTGCGCCACGAGCAAATTGGTCTTCTTCCAGAGCACAATGTGCCGCTTCTCTATAGTACTTCACCGCAAAGTCAGGAGAACCAGCCTCCAAAAAGAGATTTGCTGCCTTTTCGTATTCAATGCTGGCATAATCGAAGTAATTAGCTTCGATTTCGTTCAATGCCTTCGCAACATGTTTCTTTGCTTTGTCAACCGGGTCTTTTTTGAGAAAATCGAACATCTGCTGTATCCTCTAGTTTTCCTGTAAGCATGATTGAAACAATGCAAAGATGCTTTATTGGTTTCGGCTGATACCATAACCATGTCTTCTTCCAAACCTTACTGGCACGATCCTATGAAGGATGAATTCAATGTGAGTATTGCATCATGTACTGCACGTAATGGAGACTACTACCTTACAATTGATAGAGATGTTATTCGAGCAGAAGGAGGAGGGCAAGCTGGAGAGAGGGGAACAATCGTTTCGGGTTCGGAAGTAATCAATGTTGAAAATACGATTGCCATCGGGTCTGATATAGTATTGATAGCAAATGCACCTGTTCAAGTTGGGCAAGCAGTTACACTCAAAATTGATATGGAATGGAGATTACAGATGATGCGTAATCATACTGCAGAGCATCTCTTCGTAAGCCAAATGAAACGCATCAACCCGAATATTGACTTGGGTTACATTTGGATAGATGGTGATTCAGGAACTATTGAGATTCGGGGAACAACAGAAATAAATCAGGTATTTGAAGCGGAGAACGAGGTCCAAAACAGAATCAATGAAAAGCATCCAATTGTTTCTCTTCTGATTAGTCCAGAAGAAATGACATCTGATGTGAGGGCACGCGAAGGAGTACAGACGAAACACGACCAAATCAGAATTGTAAAAATCGAAGGCGTGGATGAATCCGCATGCTCAGGCATTCATGCATTGAACACGGGGGATATTGGAGTCTTCAAAATACATGATATTCAAATTCATGATGCATCGACACGCATTCATTTTGTTACTTCAGAGAAGGCGATAGAGCTCCTTGCGTCCATCTTCAATGATGCGCTTGCAAGGAAGCAGATGTATCCATATGAAATGAAGCAATTGGGCAGGGTGTTAGATAAGGCAAAGAAGACCTCTGATTCCAAAGATGAATTGCTGACGCTGGTTGTGAAATTCCTCATTGACGATAAAAACTTCGAAACGGTTAATGGAATTAGATTCACACATCACTATCTTCCAGGATTCGATACAAAGGATTTACGTATGTGCGTGAAGGCACTACCTGCGTATGAGAAATCTGCAACTCTTCTCTTTTCCCCGAGCCAGAAGAGTAGCATAATATTCTGGATTAGTGATCTTGGCCAAACAGCGTCAGATTACATTTCCAAGGCGGTCGAGGAATTAGGAGGTAGAGGAGGAGGAAGCAAAGATTCCTATACAGGCGGATTCAGTGAAGCTCAGGACTCCAGAGCAATCTACGATGAACTTATTCAGATGATTAGAAAAAAACTTGCATCGTGATCAATACTGATTACCAAGTAATCTCAAAGACAACCATGATATCATCTCCGCATATCCTATTGTCATCCAATTCAACACGGTAGAGTTCAGTCATATGCTCTCCCATGAGCACATTGAAATATCCTTGCCACTTGCCAAAAATGATGAGGTAATCAACATCTCTTGTTTCCAGATAATTCACGAGCATACCTGGTGTGAAATTTCCGTGAGCAATATCAGGAGTTACTAGCCCGACCAAGTCAATGATAGTTCGGTTTGATATGAATCTAGTAGCACCAACATCAGCTAAGGCGAGAACTGACTCTTCGGGAGTGTTTTCAGCAACCCAGTAGCCAATGTCTACCTGCATGTCATTGATATTCTTGGTCGCATTTCCAAAGAGAACTGCTTGATTAAGATAGAGGGGAATAGAAGGAATTACAACTAGGAACACAAGTAGTATCGATATTAGAGTCCTGTATTTCTTTGCATTAGGTTTCTTATCAGTTCTAATCAGCTCACACGCGAAAATTCCAAAACCTACGACGCATGATATTGCTAGAAATCCAAAGATGGGTGTAAGATATCGACTGTTGTTAATGAGGGCTTGATATGGCATTGTGTATCGATACAACAACATCATCGACAATCCCAGTAGCCAGACATATGGCCGCCTTTTAATGAATGACAGAGAGCCTAATATCAA
>CAYMLT010000147.1:6597-7769 GCA_964391265.1 uncultured archaeon | reverse complement strand
GAGAAAGACATAAAGAAAAAGGAAATTATTAAGAAAAGTAAAGAACAAAAAGGACTGAGTGAATTTATGTGACTCTCTGAATAAAAACCTTTATATATAATCCTTTAATTTTTCCTGCTGAAATGGAACTAGAGATAATAAACGAAAATTCGTGGAATCCTTTCAAGTATTTTCCAGATGATGAACCCCTTATGCTGAATCAAAAATTAGACGGCATTCTGGAGACCCTCGAAGACTTCGGACTTACCCCCTATGCTATTCCTGCTGGAGCGGCGATGCCGTTAGGAACAATTGCTTATGTGGAGGCAATGAATGAACTTAAGGAACAGATGGACATCTGGAATTTTCATCCTCAGAAGATTATTGTTGCGGCTGGAACAGGAGGTACACTTGCAGGCATGCTCCTTGGTGCCCATGTCGCTGACCTCGATGTTGGAATAATCGGAGTTAGCGTCATCTCAGAGGCTTCGGAATTGGAAGATAGAGTTATAGCTCTAATTGATAGAACTATAAACGACTATCCACAGTACTTTGAGGCATACAAACCAAAGATTACTATTGACGATAGATTCCTCGCTGAGCGATATGGCGTGATGACAGTGAATGATAAGAGTGCTATTGAGATGTTCGCCAAGATGGAAGGAATTCTACTCGATCCAGTTTACAGCAGCAAGGCGGGTATCGCTCTCATAAGAATGGCGCTGTCTGGAGATCTAAGCCGGAAAACAAAGACTCTCTTCTGGCATACGGGAGGTCAGCCTGAGTTGTACGCTCATGCAGACGAGTTTTTCATCTGAATATGTAAATAATGGTAAACCTTTTTTTCTTTCACAATAGCCGCCAAAACGAAATCGTGTTTCGGAGGAAAACAAGTGAATTTCTGTGAGAATCATCCCGATAGAAACGCCATTGCAAAATGCGTCCGATGTGGAAAGGCTATCTGCGTTGATTGCGCCAATCCGGGAGATGGTCCGACCATATGTAAGGTATGTGTTGGAGATTCGGGACAACACGGAAGCCCATGGGAATCAGGACCTTCTCCATGGGATCAATCTCCTTACATGGACGATCAGATACTGCGATACCTTTGGTTAGGGATGATTGCTGGCATCGTATGGTTGTTCACTGCTGCGCTCTCGCTAGCTGAGAACTGGTTAATCTTGAATGGTATG
>CAYMLT010000147.1:235-6587 GCA_964391265.1 uncultured archaeon | reverse complement strand
CTGCAAATGCTATCCTTTGTAGGCACCATCGGGTCCTTAATGGGTATTGCAGAATCCCTCTTTTTGGCCTGCGGATTTGATGGATTGTTCATGAAATATGGTGAATCTGCCTGCAGATACGCCATGTATGCGACCCTTCTTTCACTGGGGACAACTGCAATTTCATTTGTAATTACCCTGAATTCTGTCGATGTGATCAGTTTCATGGTGTTCTATTACATAATGTCACTTCTTTCAATTGCAATTTCAATAGTTTCTGGGTATGCATTTTGGAAGATTAGGAATTCTTCTGCGAATCCTCTCCTGACAAGTGTAACAGCTATTACCATGGTAGGATACTACCCATTAGCAATTATGGCTGGATTGTTCTCCCTTCTGGTGTATTGGTTGATACTTGTTATTTCTGTTCTATCAATGGCTTCTGGGTTGTTCTTGGTTTTGACCTTCAGAGCAGAGAAAGGACTATCTCCAAAGGCAATCATACGTAGGTGGTAATCATGTACTACTTGGCAGTATTGAAAAGCCTCTTAATGCTCAAATCGTAGTCAGAGTATGCCATTAGATACGCTCGACCCGGAAATCCGACATTTCAAACATGGTTATATAGGGTACACCCTAAACTACTCTATGGATTGATGGGGGCATTAATCATGGAAAAAGAGTTACAGTTTGCGATAGCTTTCGAAGAACGATTGGCAGCGTCCAAGAAGGAACGCGTAAGAATAGTCATTAAGGAGCAATATCGAGACGCTTTTGATATTCTCTCTGATTGTGAGGCTGCAGGGCTTATTCCAGGTATAATCGGTCCTCCGGGAGTCGGAAAAACTCTCATCTTGAGAGCATATGCCGAGAAGAGTGGTCGGGAATTCACATGGATTACAGGTGATGAGGGAGTTCGTCCTTCACATTTGATTGGATCATTCAATCCTGCGATTGTCCTGAAAAAAGGATTTACTCTGGAATCATTTGACCCTGGTCCTTTGCTGAGGTCGATGGTGTTTGGAGGGGTGTTTGGTCTTAATGAAGGAAACAGGCTTCCCGAATACGTTCAAAATTCACTGCTAGAACCTTTTGAGGAATTATCTGTCAACGTGCAACGATTAGGAAGAATAAAGGCTCACGAAGACTTCTTTCCCGTTATAACCATGAACCCTGAAGAGATGGCAGGAGCTCATAGATTAAGTGAGGCATTAAGAGACCGTATACGAGTCTGGGTTCGCTTGGGATACCCCAGAAAGGAAACTGAAATTGAAATCGTCAAGATAAACGCACCAGAGTATAATCTTTCTGACAACGTTCTGGAAACCGTTTATGGTCTTGTGTCCGCAACTCGCAATAGCACGGACATCGAGATGCCTGCATCGATTCGAGCAGGAATAGCAATTGCGCGACTTGCAGCTCAAGTTGCGAAACGCAAGAAGGCCAAGGAAATTGACTATGCTATGCTTTCCGAAGCAGCAACATATGTTCTGACAGGAGCTTTGCGATTCCGCCCCGGTATCGACCCCGAACCCGCTGTAAATCAGTTGGTACGAAGAGTGTTAGGGTCAAAGGGGTCAGAATAATGGCTGCACCAGAACGATATGAACCAATTCCTAGTCGGGCGCCTCCATTCGCCCATGAATTCGTTAAGAGAATGCGTTCGAATCTTGAGGTAAAGGCGAAACCGAGTGTTCGTCAAACACAAGCAATTCCACAATTTCTATCCGCTCGGTTCTTCAGAAAAGGAGAACTTGAATTGGACGATTTTGTGGATGCGGCTGTTTATACTTCATATCCTCCAGATCAGACTATCGCCCGGATGATTGCAGAGGAGATTCTGCTAGGTAGAAAAAAGGAGCAAATCCCTCAAGCTGAAATTAAGGCAAAAGTAGTACAGTCAGCTGTGTCAAAGAAAGACCCACTGGCAGAAGTTATGGCTCAAATTCGGCGAGAACAAGAATTGGCCAAGAAGATTAAGAAAGATAAGGTGCAAGCAGGATTTGATTACCTGCAAGAGCTTCGTAAGCGTAAACAAAAGGACCTCTATAAGGCGTCTATGGACTATCTCAAAGAAGGTGATGTGGTTCTACGTGGAATCACCAGTGATGATGAGCTGAAGCAAGAAGCTTCCGCTGAGTTATTAGATAGACTGGGTGGTTTGACATCAAATGATATAGCAAACTCTCAGACTCTTGATGTATTGGATAATGTTTGCGATTCTCCTTCGTCCGCAGAGCAGATTGCAGGAAAAGCCCTTCGCGGTGATAAGGATGTCAAAAAGGAATTTGAATCCTTGGCAGATAGAGACCCTGGAACTGCTGCAAAAGCGCTATCTCTCATGGAAAAAATGGGAACTCTCGATGAACAGATGCTAAAAGACATGGATAAGACACTGCAGGAATCATTGCGTGACCTTAGCGAAATGAAGGATTATGCATCACAACTTGGAAGATTGCCTGACAATGGAAAAGATATGATCAAGGATGCACCAAATAAATTCGCCTTGAGTCATGCCATGGAGATGGCTGGTGCAATTAGGCAGCATACTGGAACCGACATTTCAAAGGACCTCATGAACGCATATGACCATCAATATGATAATGGCGGTCGCAAGAATGTGGATACGCGTCAACTTGCAGAATCATCCATGTCTACCGAAAGCTGGAATAGTCTTGTCAAGAAGGATACACAGGATACTCTTGATGATGCAAAGTCAAGGTCATCTCCTTCAGATTTTCTACGACAAAAATTCGCTGAAGCTGCTGCCCTACAAAATCAATTGAACGATAGCACCACTCAAAAGGAATGGAAAAAGAAGTTACAGCAACTCGCTGACGCTGCAGTTGAGAACTCTCCTACCAAGACTCACCTACGTCAAACAGTTCGGGATTTGAGATCCAAGGGGACTGAACCCACGCAGGAAAAAGTGAGGGGAGCTGGTGAGCGATTGAATATGAGTGAGGAAGAAATTCTTGAACTATTGAATCCTTCATTCCAAGTGATTAAGAAACTAATAGCAGCAGGAGTAAGTGATTTCGACAGACTTCACGACCTCATTTCAGCTGCTGGTCTTTCTCACGGTCAACTACGAGAATTAGCAGATGATGCCATGAAACTCGATAATCAGTCGGCTCTAGGTGCAGTTGCGCATCAAGATTTCGAGGCTGCATTAGGGGCTCAAGGTGGTGGTTCTCGAGGACAATATGGCGGACGCGTCGGTGCTGGTGGGCAAATATCAAATGTCGACATGGACCGGGCTGATAAGGTTCTCGGAGGCCTTATGGGCGGCCCGGCTACAAATGTGATTAAGATATGGTACACCTACAGAGATCAGTTGCCAGATGAGCTTCGGAAACGGCTCAAAGACATTGCACGAAGATTGTTGATTGACCTAGGTCAACGCTTTGCAAAAGCTACGATGGGGTCGTCGATGCTGGGAGGTATTCAGCAATCAACAACCGTTCGACCATTTAGAATTGGTGATGACATCGACCTTATTGATTTGGAGGAAACGATGGATGCTCTCCTTTCTGAGGGGCGCAATGATTTCGAAGCGCTCAACGCTGATGATTTCCTGATTACTGAAACCTATCAAGGACATCGAGCATTTTACTGGGCACTTGATAAATCCGGTTCAATGCATGCACCTGAAAAGCTGGGTATGCTATCAATTTCAGTGATGGCTGGCTTATATGGTGTCCAAAAGGATGACTTCGGTGTTTGCCTATTTGATAATGAAACCCATGTTGTCAAGGAGATTGCAGATAGGTCTGTTTCCGTTGACAAAGTTGCAGCAGATTTACTGGAAGTTCGCGCTGCAGGTGGAACAGGTGGTCGGACTGCCATGCGTCTTGCCATTACAAATTTTGAAGACACTCGTGCAAAAGAGAAGATATTCATCTTTAGCACTGATGCCTATCTCTCTGATCAAAGCGCCTGTGAAGAGATAGCTGTGGAAATGCATCACCATGATATCCAGATGATACTTCTGGCACCCAAGCATCAATATGATCGGCGATCCGCTGAGAAACTGGCTAAGCTATCTCATGGTGTCGTACTAGATATCGCCACAATCGAAGAACTTCCCGAGAGGCTGATGAGACTCACTAATTACTAGTATCCGGAACGAATCCTGTTTTTGATTCGAGACTCTTGTTGTGGTACTCGGATAGCCATAATTTGTATGCTGCAACATATCCTCCGCGTCTAGTTTCTACAAAGCGAGAAGAAAACAGAGACCTCATTACTCGCATATATTTAAAGAAGGGTGTTCCAGGTTCAATAATCTCTGCAATCGCGTTCACTTGATAGCTCCTTGTAATGTCCGTTTTCGAGTCAAGCCAATAGAGCCCCAAGCTCACTCTTGGATCTCTTTGAACATTTCGATATGTATTGTCCCCATAAATCTCCAATGCTCCCAATCTGAATCTATCTATCTTTGAATCATCAATGAATGTGTTCCGATACATCTCGATTCTTTCCTCAATTGTATCTTCAAAGGGCATTCCCTGAAGGGCTAGGAGCTTGCCTTCCAAATCATCCACAGTTTTCTCGATTTCAGCATCTGTGAGCGTGAGTCTGATGATCTTTGTTGCACAGTTGACTGGAAAAGGATGCTCAAAGTTGAACGTTGCGAAAGTTGGCTTTTGAACCGTGGACCTATAGATGGTCTGCAGTTTCTCAAGTGAGGTTCCTTCTACATCAACATTGGAAGCCATACCTTCGTACAAATCATCTGGGATTGGATTGAGGGGGTAATATTGGGTAATCCCTTGAACATTAAGTTCGATTCGACGCAGCTCTCTATCAATGAATCTGAGCTTTGTCTTTTCTGATTGCATAGGCGCACCTGCGTGTTTTCTAGACTCATTCCATAAAAGAATGTGTGTGATATAGGATTCGGCTTCCTTCTGTGTTTCAAAGAGATACAACGTAGGAGACTTAGTATATATGATAGTATGTGGTAAGATGAGTTTAGACACGCCAAGAGTTGGGGATGATAGGATGGTTGACACCTTCGAAATAGATTCGGATGCCAAATTGGTTGAATGCAAAGAAGATTCCGTTTCACTCGATACTACGAAGGTTTTGGTATTCGTTGACCATGAAAACAAGGTGGTTTATCTGTGGAGAGGGAAAAAGGCTAGTCTCTTCAAAAAGCTCATGGGCACCAGGGTTGCAGCAAAGCTTAGTGACAAGTATCAATCATATCGTATCCGACCAATCACAGAAGAACGCGAACCTGCAGCATTTCATGATCTGGTCGGAACGCCAAAAGATAAACGATAGAACGCACCAATAGACACATAGTCTTTTTTTCATATCATCCAATGGGTGTTATCTTGAGATATGACGCACGATCCTATCTACAATCTGTCAGAAACATTGACAGAGGTCTGAGCTCAAGAGATTGCATTCTTAAGCGATTAAACACTGATGATTGGGTTTCAATGCCCGAGATATCTGCAACGATAAAACTCTCAAATGCTACAATTCGATATCACCTTTTCAATCTAGAGGCAGATGGTTTCGTAGAAAGAAATCCTGAGTTGCGAGGCTGGAAATTGAAGGAATTTCCACAAGGGAAGCTATCCGATTTCATCAAGCTTAAACGGTCTAAATCAAAAATGAAGAAAGCTTGATGAACTTTGTAGTTGTTGTTTGCAATATCTTAAGTATCGGTTCTTCTACTACTATCTTGAGGATACCCCCATGAATGAGGTAGAGCTATTTGATTTCTGCCGTGAATGGCTAAACGCTTGGACAGGTAATCAACCGGAGAAACTCATTGCATTCTATTCAGAGGATACACTGTATATTGACCCCGCAAATCGGAAAGGTCTTCATGGTCACGATGAACTGCTACCTTACCTGGAACGTTTGCTTACAGTGTATCATGATTGGAGATGGGTACCAGTAGAGGTATTTCCCACTGAGAATGGTACCATAGTGAAATGGCGTTGTCAGATACAAGTTGGTCAAGAAATGCTCGAGGAATTCGGTATTGATATTGTCGAGCTTGATGGGGATAAAATAACACGAAATGAAGTGTATTTCGACCGAACTCGTCTAATGGCTGCAGTCGAGCGGAAGAAGCAGATGGAAAAGCTGAGGGTTTGAAATCATAGCTCATGTAGTTTCTCAGCATTTTTCCAGTATAATCTCTCCAGAATATTTTGAGGTAAATTTAATCCATAGATAAAGGTACCACCAGAATTCACAGTATCGACATCGACAAACGGTAGAGGCTCTTTCTTAACATTTGACTCAAGCAATAATCGAAGAGATGAATGCCTTCCTTCGTAGTAGCTTCTATCCAGCTTGCTTGCGACACAATCCGTCGCGAATAGGATTCGGTCTACATATTTGA
>CAYMLT010000147.1:0-225 GCA_964391265.1 uncultured archaeon | reverse complement strand
TGCTCGGGATTCCTTCCGAACTCTCGACACATCCAACGCGCGGAACTCAGGTCAACATTAAGATTTGAATAGTTATCAAACATCCTCGCAAGATTCTGCAAGCGATGGGGTTCAGGCTGGGCTGCAAAGTGAGCGGCTTGGAATGTCAAATCTTTATTTCTATGAAGACGGTTTTCGAATTCTGAAATGTGCTCCTCTTTGGTGCCATATACTTTGGAATCCGTA
>CAYMLT010000146.1:0-7787 GCA_964391265.1 uncultured archaeon | reverse complement strand
ATATGCTAAGTAAGAATGAGACCTTTAGGAGTTATATAGACGGTGCCAAATATGGCCTTCCTGATTCCTTTCCAGATGCAAAATCTGTCATTATTCTGGCAGTTTTTACTCCTCTTGCTCTGGTGGACTTTCGCTATAACAATGGAACTCATACGCTTGTAATTCCACCACAATATTATTCCAATGGACTTACAGAAGAGCAAGTGATAAAAACTATCCAGAAAAGAATCATTATCGAGCCTGGCTTCAAAGTTGAACGAGCCCGAGGGGTGCTGCTTAAGCGACTTGCCGTAAGAAGCGGTCTGGCGAAATATGGTCGAAACAATATTACATATGTCGAGGGAATGGGCAGTTTTCTGACCTTGTATGCATTCTTAACAGATTATGCATTTGAAGATTATAGCTGGGAAGAAGTCCAGATGATGAAAGAATGCAAACAATGTAAAATATGCAGGAACCGATGTCCAACTGGGGCTATTCGGGAAGACACATTTGTAATTGATGCAGGAAAATGCATTACGCTATATAATGAAATTGAAGGCGATTTTCCGGATTGGATTCCTTCCAATGCCCACAATGCGTTAATGGGTTGCATGGGGTGTCAGGGACCTTGTCCTGCAAATAAAGAGGTTATGAAGAAACCATTCATGCTTGAAGAAATCACAGAGGAAGAAACACAGGCAATTCTGGAGGTACGACCAGATGAAGATTTACTCAAGTCCTTATCTGAAAAACTAAAGAATTACACACCAGGAACTTCAAAGGAGTACTTTCCGCTATTCACTAGAAATCTAAGTGTCTTGCTGAAGGACAACCGATAAAACCGAGTAAGGATCAGATTAGGTCTACACCCTTGTCTGACTCATCCAGTTTCCTCCGTTGTTTGAACATCTGTCTGCCCACGCAAATCTCATAGAATACATAAACAACACCAATGAAACTACCCATCGCTGTTGCATACACTGGATTTACCGGGAGATAACCAAAGACAGATAGAAGATATGCAGTTATCATGGTAAGTATGACTGTAAGCGTGACTCGTCGGAAATTTATACGCGGCTGCATATCTCCTGCTGATTCTAGATCCATTGTCTTTCAATGTCTATCCTGAGTAGTATTCTAATAGCTGTTCCTTCAAGGCAGGTCTGTTCGAATTTTCGTGATTTGTGGCGCGCAAAATGACAGGCATTCTGAATTCAGTATACTCATTAGGAAGTTCTGTGGAGTGCAAAGCATGGGGGTTAATTGGAGCAGGGTGAAGGAATTGACCCTGTGGGAATATGATGAGCTTATTAGTAAACTCCAGAATGTCCTAGGCTATTCCTTTGTGCAAAAGAAATACAATCGTAAGTTGGGTGGAGTTCGCAAAATGGCGACGAGCATTCTAGAATACCGTGAGGATGAGAAGCTCTCCAAATATAGTGCTAGAATCTCCTCGACAATTAGGCAAATTGAAATTTTCGGCATAAGGGATATCAACGAGCTACTAAGTACTGTTGAGGATGATGATGAATGCGAATCATTCATCGGTTATTCGAATATTCTGTTTGAAGATCTTATTGTACTGCTAAATTGCCTTCTTCGATGGATTTTACCATTCGCACGACCTATCAGAGATTTTGTTGATTCTGAAAATCCGCATCACTTGAGTCATCTAGCGAAATTAAGGAAACGTGGAATTAGAAGCAATTTGGATATGATTGAACATTGTAGAACTCCATCTAGCAGAGAAACCATGGCTGTACTCGCAGATGTTCCTCGAGATTTCATTCTTAGTCTAGTTCATCGAGCTGATATTTCACGAATCCCCTATGTTCGTGGCAAAACAGTAGCGATTCTCAATTCTGCTGGTTACATGACTCTAAACGAAATTGCCAATGCGACGGCGGAAAGAATGATCTCGAAACTCCAGAAATCGCTTGAAGCAGAAGGTAGAAAATTCAGCAGATCCTTTGTGGATCCCGAAGGAGCAATCGCTCAGGCACTAGCTCTTCCCAAGCTCGTCGAATTATGATGTTTTGCATTAAGCTTAATGGCCGCGTACAACAGCGTTTTATCGTGATGGACATATTCTCTATCTGTGAGCATAGTGATGCGTCAAGCAGGTTATGCATTTGTCCTTCTTCTGGTGGTATCCATCGTCATTCCCACTGTATCTGCACAAGATGGTTATCCAGTTTTTGTCATAGACTTTCGAGAGGTTCGTTTCTCTCCGGAAGACAAAACTTCCTTGCAGAATTCCTTTGCCATATTTAGAACTGAGCCTTCTTTGACAACACTGCTAGATGGCAATAATACACTCTTCTGGGAACATCTAGGTGGGTTTGATGAAAATCTAAATGAAGATTCCTCCCTGAATAGCTTTGGATTGTCCAAAGTCAATGAATCAGGATTCTACCAGACAATTGTCGCACTCAATGCCGAGAGTGGTGATTTAGAATGGGTACGCGAGCTGAATGAAACTCTTTCTGAAAACTTCACTGCCGCAATCCGAACTGCAACGAATTTCTTTGCAGATGATGGCCATTATTGGGGCGTTTGCGAAGAAGTAATGATTGTCCCTGGATCCAGTGTTGAATTGTCACAAAGGGCCATTTGGAATTTCAAATTCTATCTGGTCGGAGAAACGGAGAGATGGAGTTTGCAAATTGATACAGATGGGAATCTTCTGGCGTTCCAATTTCAAGATATACCCTGTCAAGATTGCACTGATTATACTCCTCTAGTAATCATTGGTTTTGCGTCTGCAATAGTCCTTGTGTTTGTAGCTGGGCTGTTGGTTAAGAACAGACGCTCCTAGTGGGAATGCGCTTTACCGTTGGTTTCAGGTAAGGAGAATGTAAAGAGTTGGAGAAATTCAATTCCAGAAATACCTCCGATTCTGTCTGCAAGCATATGGATTTCTTTTACTGTGCCCTCAACTGTTAGGATTTCAAAACAATGAGTATGCGTGATATGAGTGTGCAGTGTAGAGATTACTTTGGCATCGGAATTGTGCTGACTCTTGAGAAGCGCCTCCATCAACCGAGGCTTATGTTCATAGACAATATTGATGCTTGCGAAACCAGCAGCATCTTCTATCTCCCATTGATGTTTTGAGATATACATTCTCATGGCATCTCGTATTGCTTCGGACCTTCCAATGTATCCTTTCTTTGCTACTACTTCATCGAACTGCTCAAGCAGGTCGCGAGGGATGGATACTCCAAACCGCTTCAATTCCATTTTTTCCACACTCTCTTGAGAGTAACACTTCACGACTTAATAAGTAACACGATTTCACCAGAAGTAACACATTTAAGCAACCATGGGAGATTCTTCTACGGCGAGTAGGTGTTGAAAAATGCATGTTCCCGATGGAGTTTTACCTTTTTGGATGTATGTCCTCTTTCTTGCAATTAGTATACCAATTCTAGGATACGCAATAAGAAAAGTGAACAACCGGTTTGATGATAGACTCACTCCATATATGGGCGTGCTGGCCGCTGTGATTTTTACGGCACAATTGGTCAACTTCCCCGTACCTCCTGCGAGTGGTCATTTAGTCGGAACTACTCTCCTTGCCGTTATGTTAGGCCCTTGGGCAGCTATGGTGATAATAGCGCTTGTATTATTCGTGCAAGCTCTATATGGTGATGGAGGTATTCTTGCATTTGGTGTTAACTTCTTTAACATGGGTGTTTTGGGAGCGATTCTAGGATGGGGAATCTCACTAGTGCTATTCAAAGGATTGAAGAAATTTAGAGACGAAAAATCTGCAGTTCTTATTGCAACTCCTACTGCTGCATTCATTGTGACAATTGCCTCAGCATTTATCCTTGGGCTGGAGTTGCTTACAATTCCTGGATTAGGGATTGAGTTTGTATTCATAATAACAGGAATTCATGCAATCATTGCGATTGGAGAAGCGATTCTCACTTTTGTGATTCTTCTTTACTTTGTAAAAGCAAAACCAAGTTTGATATCCTTCCTGAAGGACAGTGATACCGGAAAGGCGTTAAGAAGAGATGCAAAAAGAGAATCTATACTCGCTGAGGAGGTTAGTCTGTGAATCGCGATACACTTCTCAAAGTTGTTCTGCCAGCAATCATTATACTAGTGGTAATCACAACTGTAGTGATTCTAACAGGATTAGCTTCCGCAAATCCCGATGGCTTTGAATGGGCTCTCTTTGAGTGGGCTGGAATTGCAGAGCCTCAAGGTGGCTATCAAGGAATCTTCTCATTCCTTGGAGAAGGGCCTTTAGTAGATGCAATTACTGGCGGAATTGGCATTGTGGCTGTTCTATTGATTGCGTATCTTTTCTTTAGATATACTTCAAAAAGAGAAGAATAAATGTGGATTAGGTTCTCGCCTTTGCATTTGACAAGGCAAAACAAATAGTATTTGGAGTATGTAGATATGGGAATTTTCCTACTACCATTTAGAGAAGGCCAAGGTGTACTGAATCGGTTTTCATCTACAGCAATCCTTGTATCTTCAATTGGTGTGGGCGTAATTACAGCAATTCAGACAGATGTCAACATTGTATTGGCTATTCTTATGATGGTCGTATTAGGTGGTACGATCGCTCGTACCAGATGGCGTTTGGTTCTATCCCTTGTAGCCAAATTCGAGTTATTCGTGCTATTCTGGATGCTATTGATGCCTTTTGTTTATGGCGAAACATTACTCTTTGCCATTCAATTGCCTTGGGGTTCTCTGAATATGTACCAAGAAGGTTTGGTATTTGGAATCCTTCTTGGATTGAGAATGATGACTCTGATCATTCTTTTTATTGCATCTCTATCTCATATGTCCCTATCGGAATTCATTGGAGCATTGAGAACCCTCAAGGTTCCTATTGCTATGCTTGGCTCTCTCTTGATCATGCTGAGATACATTCCATTGTTTATAGGTGAGAAAAACCGCATGCAGGAGGCTCAGTCTCTTAGGGGATATGAGCGAGGGACGCGTTTTGAGAAAATTAAATCTCTTGGGTATCTAGTTGGTTCAACAATTGATCGGGCTTTTGATAGGAGTATCTCAGTTTATGAAGCGATGACTCTTCGGGGTTTCGGTAGAGGGATGGTAATTCGTTCTGCTGGTTTTCGAAAAAATGACATTATTTTCGTTTTCATACTAGTATCTCTCGCAATTTTCGTGACGCTTTTTATTAAAGATATACTGGCGGTGATTATTGGATGACATGTGCAATTGATGTTAGTCATGTATACTTTCGATATGATGAATTTGGAATGGACGATATCACAATGGAATTGCATCAGGCCGAGCACAAGGCATTGGTTGGACTAAACGGGTCCGGTAAGACCACTCTGTTCAAGCTGATGCTTGGACTCCTTGAACCTGATGAGGGTGATATCTTTATCTTTGACCGAAAGATGACTCCCCAGAATTTGTGGGAGATTCGAAAAGACATTGGTTTTCTTTTTCAAAACCCTGCTGATCAATTATTTGCTCCGACAGTCTGGGAAGATGTGGCGTTTGGTCCAAGAAATCTTGGTCTTCAGGAAACAGAGGTGGAAACCCGCGTAAAAGAAGCGCTGGAATTCGTACGCATGTCTGATTATGTTAATAGGTCTGTGAATCAGATGTCGCATGGCCAAGCCAAGCGAGTAGCCCTTGCAGGTATCCTCGCTATGAAACCCAAAATCCTGTTCTTGGATGAACCCTTCACAGGTCTTGATTTTCCAATGGTTAGGAGTATTTTTGATATAATCCAAAAACTGCGCAATGATGGGATAAGCGTCTTATTTACAACACATAACAGATTCTTTATCGAGAATTGGGCTGACTCTGTTGTTGTTCTGAAAGAGGGAGAAGTTATCTTTGATGGTCCAACTCATAAGGCTCTAAACAATGCGGAGGTATTAGATCAAATTGGTAACTGGGACGCTTTGAAGAGAGATATGAATCGCGGTCGCATACATGATGAAGACACAACTACTAGTTGACCACGTTTTATGGTGAGGTGTGAACAGAAATCACACCTAATGGAATAGACGGGAATTTGAAGGAAATTTACGTTTATCATCACCTATTTAATGAACGGCCTAAAGAAGCTGGTTCGGTGCCTTTTATGACCATTAAGATGAGAGCCTTTCATTGGAATGAGGATTTTGAATTAGTGCAGAATTTTCTCATTGAAACTTTCAACTTAACGAAGACTCTATTGAACTGGATTCCTTCACGATTTGAAAACCGTAAGTTTGGCCCATGCGGAGAAACAGAATATCAAGACGAAGAAGATGAGCTTGTCAAGATCTGGGAAGAGATTGATGAATCCGACCCTACTTCTAAGCCAAAGATAGTTGCCGTCAACATTCTAGAATCTTCACCAATTTGTTGGATCAATATTCATCCCGATTATAGATATCTTGAAGCTGAGATTATTTCTGATTTGGAAGATACGAAGCGCAAGATGGGCAAAATTGACGAACATGACGTTCGAATTGCTTTCATGGTCCCAGCTAGCAATACTGTTAGAATTGAACTACTAAAGGAACTTGGATATTCAGATCTGGGTCCGCAGGAACACAACCGAATTAGATCTATTGATTTGCCAATCCCTGATTATGACCTTCCAGAAGGATTTTCTATCAAGCATGTAGACATTGCAGATGAATTCGAGAAATATAGAATGGTGGTTGGCTCAGTGTTCACACATTGTGGCAATATGACTGAGAAGTTGGCGAAGATTTATAGTGAAGCATCCTTCTATCACGATGGAATGGACTTGGTAGTAGTTGCACCAGATGGGAACTTTGCAGCTTTTACCACCATCAGAATGGACCCTGTCAGCAAGATTACAGAATTTGAACCTGTAGGCACACATCCGGATTACCGAAGACTTGGTCTGGCAAAATCAATTATTCTTGAAGGCCTAAAGAGATTAGAGACGCATAAACCAACATTCGTATGTATACCTGGAGCAGCTAACAACGAAAGCGCCACAAGATTATATGACTCTCTAGGATTCTCAAAGGAAGATGTTCATGCTTGGAGAAAGTATTTGTAAATCCCGAAGAATGCCATTGAATTAGGGCTTCCTCTAATACTAGCTGAACATGGAATACCCTCTCTAATCGAATCCTGAGCTTCAAAGGTACGATGGTTGAAGAATTGATTCAATGAACAATTATGGACCAAATACAATCGAATTAAGACCGAGTAATTGTGTAATTATATTCTAGAGATAGAGTATAGGTAGGAAAAAGACTCCAATATACTCGATTGTCGTGTTATTGTACCATGATATCTGTCCTGTTGAGAGTAAATATGTGCACACTAATCCGCTGATCAAGTAGATTAATACTACAATGCCAAGTTACTTTGCGATACCCATTTTCAAATCTCCTTCATGTAGTGGCGTCACTTCTATATCGTTTCAAAGCAAGGTATCAGCCTATCATCTCAAAATTCGATATATGCCTCAGAGTAATTGATCACTTCAGAGGAATCCCTTTGCTTTTGCTAAATCAAACAAGCGTTGGTATTGCCAAGTGCTTTCATCGGTATTTACTTTGGCAGCATAATTTGCAGCATGAATTGCATGACTCGCAACATGGGCCGTAGCAGCTGCATGACCAGCCGCACGAGCAGCTGAACAAGCAGGGCCTTCTTCAGCATCACGGGCTGCTGCGTGAGCAGCAAATGCTGCCGAACGAGCCTCCCCAACAGATACCAAATCATTGACCCATGCGCGACCTGTTTCTATAGCTTTCCTAGGTCGATCATCCTGCGGATATCTCTCCTCAAAATACTGTAGTACATGTTCAGCACAGTCA
>CAYMLT010000145.1:4389-7798 GCA_964391265.1 uncultured archaeon | reverse complement strand
TCATCTATTGCAATTGCTTCTACCCCTACTGAGTCAATGATATCTTGACTACTTACTTCTTCAGATACATTGCCTGCTGTAGTGAATTCCTCTATTTTCCTCAGCTCAGAGCTGAAGAATGCCGCCAGGCTAACAATGATTGTCCCTACTCCTGAAACTAGGAACCAGAATGAAACTCCATAAAGATCTGCTAGAGGTCCAGCTATCGCCAATCCAATAGGCATCATCGCAGTAGCTCCGCTCATAATGAGCGCAAACACTCTACCCTGTTTCTCAGGAGGAATAGTTGCCTGCATTATTGCGATCAGCACGCCATTGACTATTGGATTAAGAAAATTCACAAAAGCGTAGAATACAATTGCCATGATGAATGCATCAGATGGTACTAAACCTATCAGTAATGTGCCAACTCCCTCAAGCACCAACGCAACTAGTATAGTGATAATCTTCCTTCTACCGCCTCCCCAGATAGTAAGCAACACGGCTCCTACAACCATTGCAATAGCCCCAAACGATTGGAGTATTGCAAGTTCGATTTCACCACCTAGAAAGTAGTTGCTAACCAAGATTGGTGATAGACTGAAGGCGGGTGCAGCAAGGAAGTTTAGCATCATTGCTACTATGATAAGTATCATACCCGCACGCCAGCTCTTCAGATATGCAAATCCCTCTTTCATATCTCCCAATACGGAGGTTTTTCCAGGTTCCTCTTTTCTCTTTGGTTGAGGTATTGTAATAACCGCCAGACATAGAATGGCGAAAGCTGCTGTGCTCACATCTACAAGTAATATGCTTTGCATTGGTAGTAAGGCATAGAGGACCGCTCCAATTGGAGGCGCCACAATATTCGATGCACCATTGAGGGCTTGATTCATCCCCCCTATTCTGCCTAGATGTTTTCGTGGAACCATCATAGTAGTTGAAGCCTGCATGGCAGGGAAGTGAAAAGAACCGAAAACCGCGCCCATGAACATCATTGCAAGCACATGCCAGATCTCAATTAATCCAGTAGCAAAGAGAAATGAAAGCACCAAAACTGTCATTGCAATCAACCAATCAGCGACAATCATAGTTTTACGCCGGCTCCAACGGTCTACATAGGAGCCTGCAAATGGTGCAATAAAGACCTGTGGTAATAAGGCCATGATAGTGGCCAATGCAAGAACGGTTGCAGAACCAGTGATGTCCGTAATCCACCAGACCAAAGCAAATCTGACAATCCTTGTTCCAAAGAGAGATGCAGCTTGTCCTCCCCATAGAATTGCAAATGGCCGCACTGGTTTATCCTCTACAATCTCTGGAGATTCCATATCTTGCACCGGAATTCTATTCCAAAAAATGGAATATATAACTCGGACTGTAAACGTAACAACGCTTTTCATCTACTTCTATATTAGATTATGTCACAATTTCGGAGCGTATTAACATGGGTGAAGAAAGTGTCTACAAATACATCGAACTAACTGGAGTTAGTGAAAAGAGCTGGGAACAGGCTATCAATAATGCAATCATTCTAGCCTCAAAGAATCTACGTGACCTTAGAGTGGCTGAAGTAATTCAACAGGATGTCCGGATTGAAGACAACAAGATTGCTGAATATCGTGTTCGCCTGAAGCTTAGTTTCAAGTATGAGAAGGAGTAGAGGGATTTACCCTCCCCTTCCTTTTTTGCTTTCAATCACGATTCAGTTTTTCTTCTTCAAAACAGCGAATACAACAATTACCGTGGCTATGATTGGTATCGCAAGCGCTGAAATAATAATGCCATAATTGCTCATTGGATCAATCGTTTCAGTTGTATTGTTTGTGGAAGCGCTTCCAGAGAATTGCTGTATTGCAGGAATTAGATAATTACGAATGACTTTTGGCCCAGGCCCATCTTTTGAATTCATGGGGCCAATCTCAGAGTAACCCGTACAAACAACAACCATGTCATAGTCATCAAGAACACATATCATCTGTCCATCTTGACCATTTGCATAGTACCATCCTTCATTCTTCATTGTCCACCATTGATATCCATAGCCATCTTTGAGCCACCATGAGTATTTCTCATTGAGTTCTACATGTGTCTTCGTGGATTCTCTAATCCACTCCTTTGTGACAATCTCCTGTCCGTCCCATGTTCCGTTCATCAAGTACAGGTACCCGAGCTTTGCCATATCTCTTGGTTTCATGAAGAGCTCATGTCCTCCCAAAGGTACATCATTTATAACCCTCCAAACAAAACTCTTGATACCGAGGGGATAGAACAGATTTTCTCTCGCATAACTAGTTCCTGTTGTATTCGTCACTCTTGCAATGATGAAGGAGAGCAGGTTTGAACAGCCTGTGTTGTACGTCCATTCTTCTCCTGGTTCCGCAACCATTGGTTTATCCAGAAGATATTGAACTGGATCCCTGCTGTTAATAGATGCGATTAGATCATTTCTGGCGTCGTCATATGGGTATGACCACTCATCCCATTCCAACCCTGGAGTCATTGTCAGGATATGCTCTAGAGTCAGGTTTTCCTTTTCTGGTGACATATTCTCAAAGGTTTTATCCGGGAAATAATACATAATCTTGACGTCTACATTATCAATCAATCCCTGTCGAATTGCAGTCCCAATTATCATTGATGAGACACTCTTAGTGGCAGAATGAATGATGTGGGACATGTTCTCATTATAATTTCCCGATGGATAATCCTCATATACGATATACCCATTCTTGACAACAATAAGCGAGTCAAACCAGTAGTCTTCCTCTTCTATTGTCCTGTTCATTTCATTGATGATAGTGGAATTCATTCCCTGCTCTTCGGGTGTAGAAAACCTCCAGCCATCTGTAGGCCAGTAATCTGGTTCTGAGATAGAATTAATTGACCTCTTCAGAGTCTGATTGTAGATGTGGGTCATAGAAACTTGAAACATGCTCATCAACAGGAGTCCAACTATGAGATATGTGGGGAATCTCGAGGCCATGCTTGGTTTTGTCCTTCAACAATTAAATAAAGAAGCTTATCGGCGTAAATGTTGGTTCTATTGACGGTTCAGGAATTCACGCATACACCGTTTAATTTATGCTTATTCAAACGCCGATAGTTTAAAATCCAGCATTGGCATACGCCTAGCAATCAGAGCGTGGTCAGATGAAAGACAAACTCTTCCTTATTGCATCATTATTGGCTATTGTGGCAGGAGCTCTAATGGGGCTCACCAATATATTCATACAAGTCGACTCTCCAATGTTCGCGATTATGGGATTCGTTCTCGTATTCTTTGGTATAATAGCTCTAATTACAGGATACACAACCCCTTCAGTTGCTCAGAGCAAGGAAGGAGTGACCGTAGCCTATCTAATGATTATTGCATCAATTCTCGTCGTAATTGGTTCGTTTGATCCCTTAGCATTGTGGCCATTACTAT
>CAYMLT010000145.1:0-4379 GCA_964391265.1 uncultured archaeon | reverse complement strand
GACTCCTTCTCCTTAGCGTATTTTGTCTATGGCCTTGTTTCTGCTGTCAAGGCAAATCTAAGAATCGGGATAAGATCATTGGAGTTGCTTCAGCTCATGACTCGATAACTATCCATGAACTCAGCGAAAGAACTGGCTTATCTATCAGTGTTGTAAGGGATTTGCTTTATGATGCAATCGGAAAAGGAGATCTTGCCGGGAAGATGGAAGCTAATACCTTCATCCGCGGCCGGCCAACCACAACTACCTACGCAGAACCCACTACAAGAGAAAGGGAAGTCGTGAAGGTTCTAGTTATTTGCCCCTATTGTGGTGCAAAAACCGAGCAGGGAGTACCCAAATGTCAGAACTGCCAAGCTGATCTCTAGGATACAAGAACTAAGTAGGGGGCTTTCCCTCTACTCTTCTCTTATTTTCAAATACCAGATATCTCAAAAAAAGAGGAGGAAGGCAGTCTTGCCTTCCTTGAAGGCGAAAATTATGCAGTTGCTCCATCAGCTTGAACAAAGCCTGCGCCCTGAGTAGAGGAATCATAACCCAGATCTACACATGTGTCCTGAAGATGACCTTCAAGCCATGCAACACTCTGAGCACCAAACGCCTCGAACATCAAGCAGTAGACACCAGATGTCTGTGGACAGCTGAAGCTAGTACCACTGATGTAGTAGTACCCACCATAGTATGGAAGAACTAGATTCTCACCAATTGCAGTCACATCAACCTTGCCGCGTGATGAAAAGTCTGAAACAAAGATATCTGAGTAATCATTCTCTGGTAAATCTGTTCCAATTCCACCAATTCCATAGGCTCCTGTTAGACCTGTAACTCCAGCAGCTGCAACTGATGTGCAATCAGCTAGGCTTGCCGGATAGCCTGTTGTATTTGGTGATGGCCCGTCATTCCCTGCGGAAGTGCTAACGACAATACCCTCGTTTTCTGCGTTGGCAATTGCATTGTTTAGATTGGTATTGGTGTTGTCATATCCGAGGGACATTGAGATGACCATATTGTATGCGCTAAGTGCTCCAGACTTCAGAGACCGAGCGTAGTTGATACAATTTGCCCAATTATTGAGCATGGTTGTTGCTGTCACTCCGCCGCCTATCCAATAGACACATCTTAGCATGACAATCTTTGCATCTTCTGCAACACCTTGGACCCAGTAGTCAGTGGTGGTGTCAAGACGATATCCGATGATTGTTCCTGTGACTGCTGACCCATGGCCTTCTGTGTCTTTATCATAGGCAACATTATCCAAACCAAGTTCGTCAGTGTAGCTACGACAGTATTGTGTCAGAATATTCTCCTGTGGGAAGTAGTCTAACCAGTTGCTGACCAATCCTGTGTCAATAATGACAACAACACTCCCTGCACCAGTGTAGCTTGTCTTCTCAGTATCGATGGCATCGTTCCACCAAGGTAGAATGTGTGGTAGTGTGTTCTTATCCCATCCCTGACTGCTTCCACCATTATCGACTGTAACAGTGTTTGTATCATCTCCTGAGAGACCCCCCGTATCTGTAGCCTCTGCATATATTGTGTGTGTACCATCTGCATATACAGTCGTGTCCCAGTTGTATGTGTATGCAGTTGTAATATAGTTTCCATCAATGTAAATATCCGGAATAATAGTATCCTCATCGCTTACAGATACACTAATCGTTGTTGCTCCTGATACGGTTGCACCATTTGCCGGTGTTGATATTGTTACAACAGGAGGATTATTGGTGGTTCCACCGTTGCTTACTGTTACGTATATGGTATCCCAATATCGATCTGCATATGCCCGGATTTGATGAGATCCATCATCGTATTTTGTTGTATCCCATGTGTAGGAATACCCCCTTCCAACTCGGGCTCCATCTATATAGATCCGTGGGGTCTTTGAAGCGTCTATTTGAATGAGTACTGTCCCTGATACTGTAGCACCATCAGCTGGATTTGTAATAGTGCAGTGTCTAGCGTTCAACATTGACACCCTTTCTCCCTGAATTGCAGCCGTGGCTGTTCCCAGAAACATGGATGTAATGAAGACGAAAACAAAGAACAGACTAAAAGTCCTCTTGATTTTCATATTTGGTTCTCCGTCTCTTCTCAAACCATCAGAGAACACATTGTTCCCCGATGACCGCATGAATAATGTGGGAAAATGTAACTATTACTTATAAATAAGTTGGAATTTCCCCATTCCAATTATATATATAAGTGCGGTTGCTTTTTCCCAAGAGCATGAAACGCGGAAGAAGGATTGGCATAGCATTTGTCGTTCTGGTGTCGATGCTTTTTCTCTCAATTCCTCAAGACGTGGCTGCAACTGCACCATTCTTTATAGCAAGAATCCATAGCGCCGACTACAGTGATCTTGATGCTGATACCATAGAAGACGATGTGCTTATTCTATTCACCTGTGAAATAGGAGATGGCTACAAGAGTCCCACCAAATCGGATTTTCTCTTTACTCTGACTTTGCCGTCAGGGATTCAATATTATGCCTTGGTCACAGTATATGGACGATTTCGTGAAATCAGATTAGCACTTAGTTGGTATGACAGCGCCTTGGAAACAGGTTGGTACAATGTACAACTTGATGCCTTTGGATATGGTATCGTTGGCGGATATGCTTACGATACATTCGACTTTGATCCACCCACGGGCACTGGAGGTGGCGGGCCAACAGCGGTTTCGGTGGCTTTCTGGTGATACTTGGTAGCATAATAGATAAACAATGACAACATAGAGGGTATTGATTGAGGAAAAGACGATTAACAGCTAAGCATATGCAACTGCTTATTGCTCTTCAAGAAGGTCCGATGGATCGCTTGGAAGAACTGGCAAAACGAGTGAGTATGTCGCGAACAACAGTTGCTCAATATCTGAAGTATTTGTCCGGACAGACTTCTGCATCGGACAAGCGCTATTTCAGAGTAGTGCCAGATTTTGATGAAAATGCACTTGATTTGCAGACTGTTGATGTATTCTTTGAAACACCTTCCTTTCAGTCATTGATACAAGTAGAAGCACTATGTGATATTCATCCGTACACAAAATTCCGTGCCAGATGCTACGGAGGAACTAGTGAAGTTTTTGTTCAGTTTCGAATTCCGAAAAGTACAGAAACGCAACTTGACAGATTCTTTCGAGAATCAAAGAAGCAAGGCAAATTCAGTAAGTATAGGATATTGCCAACAGAGAATGTTGCATCTCTATTTACTGTGCCTAAACTTCAATTTTGGAACAATGAAACATTCACGTGGGATTTTGATTGGAATGAATGGATACAAAAGCCCGGACTGACTAGAAGAGAGATATACGCCCAAGAATCTTCCTCACATCTTGAATTCCTTAGCAAGAATGATATTGCAATCCTTAGATACCTATCAGATGGAATGCGTCGAAAGCAGAGGCTCATTATTGAAGACCTTCAATCCGTTGGGATCTCTTTCTCCACGCAAGAATTCTCGCGTCGTTTCAAGTTTCTACGAGAGAATTACATACCTCGTTCATATGTCTACGTAGACATTGAAGCATTCGACCTGTACAGCAATGTTGTTCTAACAGCTGAATCAACGAATGGCTTCCCAAATGAGCTTAGACGGAAACTTCTTTCCAACCCGATTCCATTCCAGTCCACACTAAAAGCCACAGATTCGTATTTGTTTTGGTACCTTCGATTGCCACCCAGTCACCTTTCTACACTTCTCACTTATCTTCACGAGCGTGTAGATAATCTACGAGTTTCGATGATTGATCATGAGAAATCAGAGGTGTACGGATTGTGGCCTGAGGCATTTGATGAAACGAAACATGCCTGGCGAACGGATGCTGATTTCCTCCTCTGTCACAATCTTGAGTAACTTCAGAGAGTCCAGTGATTTCAGTGACCCCCCGTACCAATACTAGTTTCCTATTCGTGTGCCAAGAATTGAGGCCGCCTGCCCACCACGTAGGATTCCAAAGGGATGTAGTAATTCTCCTTCCTGTGGTGCACTGTTTTCCCACAATGACCACCGGTTTTTCCCCGAGAACTGCTCCTTTGCAATACAGAGGGAGTTGGCTTTTTGATAATCATCTAATAAGAAAAGGGAAAACATCTCATATTAACACTAAAAACAATTATTCAGTTAAATTAGTACTAAAAGTACTACTTTAATAGTAATATTTATTATGTAGTTTTAGTGATTAATGCCTCGTGATTGGTCATGAGCGAAAAGGAAAAAATCGACATCGAAGCAATGCTCGAAAAATCAAGTGATGAGATTTCATCAGCAGTGAAATCTCTTGGGCATGCAAAGCGTCTCGATGTTGTAAGAGCTCTTTGGAACGAACCACAAGCGTTCATTGACCTTCAGAAAGTAACAGAGCTCAGCAAGACCGCATTG
>CAYMLT010000144.1:0-7800 GCA_964391265.1 uncultured archaeon | reverse complement strand
TACAATACTGCCCAGCATCAGTACTGCCCCCATCCCAATGGCTGCCTTGTCCTCAATTCTATTGGCGTGAACTGATGCGTTATGGCCAATATTCACACGTTTTCCTATAATTGTGTCATGTTGTTCTGTAGAATGAATGACTGCCCCATCTTGAACATTGGTTTCATCTCCGATTTCTATGTACCCAATATCACCACGAATCGAAGCCATTGGCGCAACGAATACTCGCTCTCCGATCTTTACATCTCCAATGACTGAAGCTTGAGGATGAATGAATGCGCTCTTTTTAATTTCTGGCACTTTGTCGCCTATTGCATAAACTGTCACGTTTCCAACCTATCCGTATCTTACAGCATGTACTAAGTAGTGAAAATTCCTTCTGATATAATTGAATTGCTATTGCTATCATATTTGCCTACAGACCGTAGGGTTTTTCTCTGAATCCTTGCAGAACCGATGGTGGAATAGCGAATGAAGGTAGGCGTTGATTGTATATGAGCTACAGACTAAAAGGCGTTTTCGAGCTTAGCAAACCTGCAGGTGAAATCGAAGGCAAAATAGAAAAAGCACTGACCAAGAGTATAGAGGAAATTTTCGATCCGGAAAGTTCTCCGTCAGCTCCTGATTTTACGATTAAAGGAACGAAAATAACTCTAAACGCTGCAGCGTCTAAACCGATACATTTTGAGTTCTATCGTGTCAAGAAAAGATTGGGAGAATTAATTGGAAAATCCCTTCGTATCGGTGTGAAAGCCGCTACAATCAAAGATTACAAAATTACTTTCTCAGTTAATCAGAAACCATTGAAAGATGTGGGAATTCCATTCGTGAAGAAAATTTCATTCAAAGACCTGGAATGTACTATTCAGTTGGTTGATGTGAGTGAGACCTTCATTAAGAAAAGCGCAATAGAGCGCGTGATTAGAAGAATCAAAGAAAAAGTTGACAATCAATACTATGAAGGAAAGGAAGAGTTCTGGGATTTAATGGAGGAATCCGAATGGCGAGAACCTCTATTTCGAGAGGATCCAACTGAAGCCATAATTGAGAAGAATTGGGCAAAACAAGGTCCGACGAAAGGAAAGTGGTTCTATAGACCTCAACTTGTGGCTTTGTTGAATGCCATGAAAACTATTGTCAGAAAGGAAATTCTTGAGCCACTTGGATTTCAAGAAGTCATTTCCTCGGGAATGGTTCCTCTTGATGTATGGCAAAAAACCGGTCATATAATTGGTGTTCCAAATGAGATATACTATGTGTCTGAACCCGGCACCAGAGATCCTGCACAGTGGGAAGAATTCAAAGATTTGATATACATCACACGAGAAGTCCCTCGTGAAAAACTAAAGGACTTGGTGGCTCCTCCATTTGGCGGAATCACATATGCTCAATGTCCAAACATCTACTGGTCCTTCAACAAAGCAACAATTCCTCAGGAAGACTTGCCTCTAAAGATGTTTGAAAACACAGTCATTTCAGCTCGATACGAATCTGGAGGACGTCATGGAATTGAGCGTACTGATGAATTCCATAGAATCGAAATTGTATACATTGGCATGAAGGATGAACTATTGGAACTTAGATCGCAAATGCTGAAGAAATTCAAACACATCTTCGATAATATCTTCCAGATCAACTGGAGGAAAGCTTGGGTAACCCCTTGGTATATGCAGCAATCGGAACAATCCGTAGGTGTTGAAGATGAAGTTGAACATGTACTTGGCACAATAGACTTTGAGACTTATCTTCCTTATCGTGGCGACAAAGAGGACAGAGCAGCTTGGTTGGAGTTTCAGAATTACACAATTGGTGGTACTAAATTTCCAAAAGCATTCAATATCAAGACCCAAAAGGGTGAGCTATGGTCAGGCTGCTGTGGTGTAGGTCTCGAAAGATGGGTAGTAGCCTTTCTTGCTCAGAATGGCTTGGTCATAGAAAAATGGCCCGCTGCTTTCAGAAAGTATCTGCCCGATTTGCCCCCAGGATTCAGATTCATGTGAACTGCATTTGATGCAAACATCACACCTTTCTAAGAACACCTACATAACTGCGTGAAGGGCCAATGGTTTTTTCAAGATGCCAGCCAGCCTTTCTTGCAATGGCCTCCATTTCCTCTTCAGTTGACATAAGAAGATTAAACCAACCGGTTTCTAATCCTTCATACTCAATCTTCAATGTAACTTGTCCAATTGGCCAACCACGCTCTCTATTTCGTTGGTGGTACTTAAGGTGAGCTGGGTCATCTGTTTCACGAACATCTCGTGATTCTGCAAATATCCTTGCATCTTCTGTCGTTATCTTATATAATCCCTTCAACATTTCGACTGTCTTTTCCTCATCTCCAAGAACGCCAAAGTTGTTTCCAAACATAATGATTGATTGAAAGTCATTTCTTCCCAAATCAATTGCAGACGCAGACATGATATGCACATTTTGCAGTCCGCTTTGTTTGCATGCATCAATAGCTAAAGGCGACACATCGATACCTGTGTATTCTATTCCCTTCCTCTGCAGATACAAACCAACTCTTCCAGCACCACAGCCAATATCCAATACTGGACCTTTCACTTCTCTAATTGCAAGTCTCTCGGTATGTATCCATTCTGAAACATCTGTGACATATTGCGCTCCATTTGCTTCTGTAACATACCCGTCATCGCGAATGATTTTGTGAGGTGTTGGCTTCCCTTCCGAAGCATCTTTCATTACTTTGCCGAAAATGTCTGTCATATCATATCCTATTTGTGTGATTCCTTTAAATCATTCTCAATCTGAAGGGTCCAAAAAGCGTTATATTGGGCCGAGCTTCTGACTACTAGTTAGGTTATGGAGGAAGGCTAATGTCCGCGCCTGAAGGAAACGAAATCGAAACTGATCTTTATATTTCCGTTTATGGTGGAAAGAAAGAAGAAGTTACTGAGAATTTAAGCAAACATCTGGATGCAGAGGGAACACGCCAATATCAGACTTGGGTGAACGTTTCTGTTATGAGACGACTTGGTTTCATCTTTTCTGGAGGTGTCGAGAGTGCAGGTGGCATTTTTGATATTCTCTGCGTTCTTACAATCATGGCAGCAGTTGTTGCTGTTTTCGCTTTCTGGAATGTTGTAATCTATATTGCTGTGATTCTCGTTCTCACTGTCTTTAGTGGTGGTGCTGCGTTCAAGTTTCTACGTGGAACTTTCATTGAAGCAGTGAGTGAAAAAATTCCGTGTGAGCATATCGAGGCCTTTGTAGCCAACCAGCTGTTTGATGGGAGCTTTGTTCAGATTCGCGCCCCTGAGAGCTACGGATTGGGATACATATCTTCCCAATCATCTTCCTCGACGAAGGTGTTCAAACTCGGAATATATTTTGCATTATTCATTGCAACCATATTCATGATATTCGAGGTTGCGTGGTATATTCTCCATCAAGTCTGGAATACGGATTTGACTGTTCTTGCACTATTTGGGGCTGGATTCCTTATTGGAATTTGTATCATGGATTTAGGTGTGCTTCTGCGTCGACAACTTGCAAAGAAGGTTGAATATTAAATGCAAGAATTGTGGGGTTCGTTCATTTTCCGCTTCTGTCGATGTACGAGCCCACACTTTCAATCTCTGATAAGAATTATATGACTAGGTTGTATATTCTGAATGCGGTTTAGGAGGCTATGTGATGGCTACATCTGATACAGTGGATAATTCCTCTCCCCAGAAAACTGATGAGATCAAACCTAATCTTTTCATTACCGTCTATGGCGGCAAGAAGGCCGAGGTTGATCAATCATTCAAGAATCATATAGGTGAGGACAATTCGCATTCCTACCAAACATGGGTGAATATATCTATCCTGAAAAGGTTTGGTAATCTTTTTGGTGGAGTGTTGAGAGTGCCGGGGGAGCTACTGATCTCTTGCTTATTATGGCAATTACTGTCATAATTATTGGGCTCTTCTTCCTCTGGCAAGTAGTGATTTTCTTCATTGTCATTGTTATTCTTGCTGTACTTGGTGGTGGCGCAGCGCTCAAATTTGTGAAAGGAACATTCATTGAAACACATACCGAGATGATTGATTCGCTCAAGCTAGATGATTTCGTAAGGGAGTAAGTTGGAAAAGGCTACTTTGTTGATATACGTTCAGAATACATCTATGAGCTAGAACCATTTACAGAAAAGACGCATACTTCTACTACCATCTTCAAGTGGGAAATTTACCTTTCTCTCCTTGTTGCAACATTCTTTGTGGTTGTTGAACTTCTCTATTATTTCTTCTATCATTCATGGCAGACCAATGTAGAACCTCTTTCCATTTTTGGTGTGCTCTTCCTTATTGGCGTATTAATGATGGATATTGGTACTCTTATGAGGCGTAGCAATGAAAAATCGTTGCAATCAGATGTGACTACCTAAATGACTTCAAAGACGATTGCCCAGAATTCCCTCTCAGAAACGCCTGTGCGAAGGCTTTTCAGATCAGATTTGATTTTATCAAACGACTCCTTTGACTGGTGTTTTTTGATATCCTCATGAGTCTTTTTAACCCTCTCTGTGATTTCTCGAGCTTCTTCTTCGGTAGCACTGACGCCTCCCATTTTCAGAAGATATTCAACAAAGTGACGCCCGACAAACTTACCCAAGTGAAATTCTCTTCGTCGACCAACGTCAAGTGGATTTATTGGTTCATAGGTCATTGAGTGTGTTAATTGTCCATGCGAATGAATGCCACTCGAATGGGTGAAAGCATTATCTCCAGAGATTGCTTTGTGCAGCGGCAAAGGTATCATGAAATGGCGTTCTACAGATCTCGATAGCCGATACATCTTCTCCGTTTCGATTCCCGTATCAACCTCATACAGTTTCTCAAGCGCAATTACAACTTCCTCAAGAGCTGCATTTCCTGCACGTTCTCCGTATCCGTTGACACAGACATGTGCATAAGTTGCTCCTTCTTCAATAGCAGCAAGAGTATTTGCATTTGCAAGGCCAAAATCGTTGTGGCAATGGACTGCAATTGGAACTTTGTATTTGCTTTTGTTCCATAATCGTGACTTGATTTCTTGCATGATGTGAGTCATCACTCTCGGTCTAACAAACCCTACTGTATCTGCCACACAGATTTTATCTGCGCCTGCATTAATGGCATACTTGTATGTTTCACAAAGAAAGTCAATCTCACTTCGTGTGGAATCCTCGGCTATATAGTCAATAATCAAACCATGGTCTTTTCCATATTCCACACACTCTGTGAGCCGTTCGAGCATTTCTTCTCTGCTCATTCTCAACTGATATTTCAGCCTGAAATCCGATGTAGCAATGAATATTGGCACCTCGCTAACTCCTGCATCAATACAGGCATCGATATCTGAAATAACCGCCCTCGCTGGTGCTGCCACAATTGCATTACTCAATCCCTCTTTGGCAATAGCAGAAACAGCTTTCCTCTCGCCATCAGAAACAGCTGGAAATCCAGCGGCAACAATAGTCACTCCAATTTCATCGAGAAGTTTAGCAATCTCAATCTTCTCATCAATTGTCAATGCAACTCCTGGCGTCTGCTCTCCGTCACGAAGAGTTTCATCCCAGATGTACACTCTTGAGGGTAGTGTTTCAGGTTTTGTTTCTTTCAGCTTGTTGTAATTTACAGCAAGCCCTGCTTTCTCTAGGGACTCCATTTGAATGCCTCCAAAGTGGAAAAGCAGCTTATCAGAGCTGCTTACTCGAATCCATATTTACCGACTGGTGGAATTTGTGTCGATTCCAAGGATAACTTGGCATCTTGCTTATCAAAGTCTTCCTGACTGATAGCTCCCTTCTCCAACTCGGCTTTTAGTTTGCTTTTCTTGTAATCGATCTTTGCTCTAGCAATGTGGTTTAGCCTAAGTGAGCTAACCACAACAGGTTTTGCTCCTGTTTTCTCACCAATACCTTCGAGCAGAGGTGTCCAGCATATCTCTTCCACATGGAATGCAAACTCTAGACCCTTTTCGAGGATTCTATTCCAGACTGGACACTCCCTAACAGATATCTCCGTGCCTTTTACTTCTGTATTCATTCCAATCGCATTCATTATTTTGGAGGCAATTCCAGCTGCAGCTTCTGCACCATTGCCACCATCTCTTTCTGCTTGCTCGCTCCCGAATTGCCTAAAGCCTCTCTCATATCCTTCATACATTGATAGAGGCCCTGTATTATCCCGAAGTCCCCACCAAAGACCATCTAGGAATGCTACAAATCCCTTTTGAAGTATCTCAAGTTCGCTCAATCTTGACCCTCCTTGGATGCAAACGGATTGCCCCATTTATTGAGAAACGCTATCTCCTCCGGACCTTGACGCGGTGGTCCTAATGTTCTCTCAGCAATGGGATAGCCCAGAGTCAGGCAGAGGATTGGCACCCAGTGTGGAAATGGGATTCCAAGCTTCTCAGATATCACACCAACATCATCAAAGTGATCAAGCTGAACGGATGAAACGCAACTACCAACACCTAGAGACGCTGCAGCCAATGCCATATTCTGCAGCATCATTGAACCTGCAATTACTGCATGTCTTGGACCTGACCAACCATAAACGCCACCAGTTCCACGCAATGTGGGTTGGGAATTACCAACATGTGTTTGATCAACAGCCAGAACTAGAAGAACAGGTGCACCATTTGTTTCTGGCTTTCCTTTAATATATTCAAATCTAGCACCAGAAATCAGGATGTCGATTGTCCTCTCCAAACTTGCCTTTGATTTTATATAGCTTAATCTTCTCTCAAGTTCTTGTCTGGGAGTCGCTCTTCCAAAAAGCAACACTGTTCTGTCAACAGCCGCTTGTCCAATAAGTTCCCGTGTTTCTTTATCTTTAACAACTATAACTCGCCAAGGTTGCTGGTTCTCCGCACTTGGAGCGTAACCTCCAGCCTCAATAATCTTGTAGATGATTTCATCGGGTACATTTTTGGATGTGATGTAATCTCTGATAGCTCTGCGATTCTTTATCGTATTGATGGTTTCATTGTCACTCAACGCTGACACTACTCCTGTCAATGCTGTTTGGTCACGATATATTCTATCTTAAGTAGGTAACTCTCAGCATTCTATTGTCTCTCTAATCAACTCCCACGAATTTATTTGGGCTATTCCCTATCAAGAAAATGGTAATGGAGATGCAAATGGATTTCGAAATCAAGTATCTTGGTCAGTCAGGCTTTCATCTTCAAGTGGGTGATACGGGGTTGCTGATAGATCCGAGTAACAAGAAGTCCGGTGATGTTGATGGTGCCGTCCTTTATTGTACTCACAAACATTCAGACCATACAGGCGGTGTTCGTACTTTTCTTGAACGAAATGAGAACGCAGTATTTGTAGCAAACAATCAGGTTCTCAAGGAATTTCCTGAATTTGAAAATCGCTCTGTAGTCGCTGTTGCAGGCGAGAATCACACTCATGGGATTTGGAATCTAGAATTCATACAGGGAAAACATGGTGTGTTTAGGGGAATCCTAAACTTGGGTGTGGTTGTTCGAGTCGGAGAGCATACATTTGGTCATTGCGGTGATGCTGTTATATTCCAAGGCTTCTCCAAAACTAAATTGGATGTGTTTGCTGTACCGATATCAGGAGCTCTAACCGCATCTCCTAAAGGAGCTTTGAATGAGCTCAAGAAGTTCGAAGATATTCCTCCGAGGATTATTCCGATGCACTGGCTGTTTCGTAATCCCGAAGACTTTTGCAAAAAAGTGCGAAGCAATGCAGAAGGCATTGAATGCACAGTCATGAGAGAAGGAGATACCCTTACTTTTTGATATGATGAGAAAAAGGGAATAGCCAT
>CAYMLT010000143.1:0-7809 GCA_964391265.1 uncultured archaeon | reverse complement strand
TACCCTTTCTCCATCCTGGAGAATTTCATATCCATATGGGTGTAGCTCACTCGGGTTCCAAGTGATATTGGCTTCGATTCCATAGTTGTAGATCACATCTTTGGGTGAATCAATTATGGGACTCACCGTGTCAGCCTGTATCGGATAGTGATCTACAGAATCGGCATTGCCACTTACCTCATAGTATCCAACACCATCCCAGTCTCCCCAAGTGTTCCCAATTGAAACCCCATCATCCCATTGATTGTTCGCCCCGTTATCACGTGCGTTGTCCCAAGAATTCCATGCAATATTATTGTTGTAAATATTCACTTGAGATGCGCCACTTTCAAGGTAGACCCCATACCCATTATCCGTCAACTCATTTCTTGTAATGTTCCCCCTGGCACCATTTCCAACTTCTATGCCCTCCCAATTATCTCTTATTTCGTTATCTGAAATATTGAAATCATAGCACCCGTACAAATCGATACCACCATTATTTGACTCAACAATATTGTCTGTCAAACTGAAATCTTGTACATTAAAACAGAACATTCCATCTTCTCCATTCTCGAATATTGCATTGGTTGCTACAGAAACATTGGTGAGGTCCCATAATTCCATCCCGTTTTCCCTATTGTTGAAGGCAGTGTTGTCTGTAATGTTAGCAGATTTACCATCGACTAAGACAAAACCATCGGAACAGTTTGAAACTGAATTATTAGCCAGATTCAACGTGACGAAGACTCTGCTAGCAATTCCATTATAGTCCATATCATAAGCCGTATTGTTGGAAATTGTTAGATTATCGCAAAATTGGAGATAACATCCATATTTAGAATCATAGAATGTATTATTGTGGATTCTGCTTCGATCCATAAATGATGCATCGATACCTGATGATACACTCGATATCGTATTATGTGTGATGTTCACATCTACTGTGCCTTCTTCCCCTCGAATTCCTGAGTATATCATATCCATAATTTTGTTATCCTTGACGGTAACGAAAGTAGAGCTATACAGGAGAATGCCCGTTGTCGAATCTCTAATCGTATTATTAACAAAGAGGCATCCTGTTGAATGAAATGAATAGATGCCACGGCTAGCGTTCGATATATCCGCGTCGACTACTATGCAATCTGTGCTGTAACCAACCTGCACTGGGTATGAAACGTCATGAAATTCTCCCAAGATCGTTCTCACGTTATCACAATTTCCCATAATGATTTGGCCGTAGTTTCTACCATCATAGACTATACTTGTTTCTCCACTGAACATTCCAAGGAGTTTCCCATTTACAGTTGTATCAGTAGAATCATGGTTCCAGTATCCTGCGCTCTCACCATCTATCTTCACGCCTGTACCAACAAGAGTGTTAGTAATCATCTCAGTGAGTGTTGAATCTTCCAAGTATATTCCGTAGCCACTCTTCTCAATGGAGTTGTTTGTCAGTACTGTTCCTGTAGATTCCCGGACGGCTATCGACTGATAGTTTGAGTTAAAGGTTCCATTAATTAATTTGCAGTCTGAAGAATCTCCGATTGTGACACCAATTGTGGCATTACTGAATGTCCCATATCGAATGGTAACATTATCACATGTTGCTAGAATGATTTGTCCGTATTGAGTTCCATCTATCTCCATGTCATTTTGTGCCAAGAAGTATCCTAGCTCTTTTCCATTTACGGTATTGTTGTCGATGACTTGACTCCAGATGTATTTTCCAAAATCTAATCCGCAATTAGTGAATGTATTGTTCAATATGGTGAGCCATCGTGGCTCCCAGCATTGCACTCCAAATCTATTGTTTGTCAATGTGTTATTGAACAGAGTGTGATAATCTCCCTGAGATAGATAGATTCCTCTCGCACAGTCGCTAATCACATTCTGAGTAAGATTTGAATAATCTCGGGTGATATACACTCCATCCTCTTCGAAACCAGAAATTGTGTTATTGAACAGGGTGATTTTCTCGACATACAGGGCGTATACTCCGTTCTCGCCCGTTGTAAGTACATTGTTTGAAATATAGAGGTCATCTGAGTGCTCAAGGTCTATTGCTTCATACCTGCAATCGGTTATTGTGTTGTTGTCAAGGGTTACATTTCCAGATTGATATACCCTTATACCTCGCCGATCTGGTTGAATCACACAATCCTCAACTGTTCCGTTCTGCAAATATCTCAGATATATTCCAGCATCATCTCCCTCTATAATGAAGCAATTTCTAATTACAAAATGAGCAGTTGTGTCCCTGATATCAATACAATTCTCAGATGAGTTGATTTTTAGTCCTTCCAGAACATAAGGGTCAGATTCAATCCCTGTGCCCGTGAATCCTTGGGTGGAGAAGTTTGCATTGTGCGTGATGACTATCGGCCCCGCATCAACATAACTATGAATTGATACTTCAGTTTCAGTTGAATCTACTACCACTGATTCTGGTATCACATTGTGTGAAACTAACATTGAAGCAAAAAGCAACAGAAGAAAAGATGTGACCAGTAGATATCTTCTTTGATCTTGTCTAATGATTTTCATGGTTGGTGGCGAAGCCTCCCAGCACAGTGTTCGTCGAACCAATCTGTCTTTTTACTCTTTCCGAAATTTAGCGGCACATTCACCCAAATAGTGGAATGAAAATTCTCATACCTTGCTTGCGAGGAGATTCTCTACAACTCGAAGAGTGATATCTCTGGCTTTTTCATGGTCAAGTTCCGCTCTATCTAGCGGAATCCTTCTCAATTGCATCCGATCTACAATTCCACTGATAAGAACAATAGCATAATGCAAGAGATGGTTTCCCATTTATTCCAGTTTTCGAAGATCATAATGATACTAATTTCCAGATCCAAAAATGGAAACAAGTGCCAAGAAAACGACTAGCACAATATACATTGTGAAGCTCATCGCAAGTCCAAAAATGTCCCTTCCAGATACAAGCTGCAAATATTCCAATGTTTCATTCTTGTTCTTGAAAAGAAACACTCGAGATAGCTTTGATTTCATTCCTTCAATTTTCTTCCTTTTTTGGTCACGGTTTCTACGGGTAATCCAAAATAGTGAAGGTACTACGAATGCAGTGAATAGAATTGGGCCAAAAACCATGGATAAAATTAACTCTGACATGAAAAATACAATCACGAGAACAAGAGAAACCGTGAACATAATAATTGGGTATAGCAAACTAATCAGAAAAATGACAAGAGGGGACACATCAACGCTACTATTCATTGCACTCACTAATGTAGCAAAATAGAGTTTTACTCCTGAAATTAGGCTTGTATCTCTTAGCTGAATATGAAGAATGCATTCATCGTCAATGTTGGGATTACATATCTTCTTCTTGGAATGATCGACTTTTTCAAAGTCAATTTTCACTCCTTGTAACGTGAGCCCTTCGTGTTTTTCCAAACCTATCACTCGGCTTTCTTTGAGAATAAGCGTTTCAGCTTGGGCAATACCAAAATCAGCATAAATTCCATCAGGACTCAAGGCTTCTCACAACCCACTTCTTTTCGGCTCTCTCGATGATGGCACGACTTAACCCCACGAATAATTCGCATCCACGAAATGGCGATAGGGTTTCCCTAGATGAACGCCCGATAAATACTATGTCTAGTAAATTGATTTTCTTGCTATCTCACATAATCTGTAACTAAATTTGGCGATGATTTCAATATTCGGGCAAATCTTGACTCCTCTCTCATGTTTAAATGGTTGCTAGTAACATTCAAGCGAGAAGGATGATTTGGCGATGATAGGTTCACTTCAAGTAACTGTACCTGCAGGATGTATGAATGATTGTGGTTTCTGTGTTTACAGACAACACGCTACCAAATTTAAAACCCTCTGGAATAGTGATCATAAACAATGGATAGCGGAGATTGAACGGCGACTGCGTTATGCCGCAGATAGGGTGGCGGCTGTCATGATCACAAGTCATGGGGAACCAACAATCAACACGAGATACATCCAGGATATAATGGAGATTCTCAACAGAGTTACACCTGAATTGGCTCATGTAGAGATTCAGACAAGTGGCGTTGGTCTGACCGAAGAGAAATTGGACTTACTCTTTGAATCCGGAGTACGGGTCATCTCACTATCACTGCCAGCACTTGATATTGACCGGATTGTTGAGATAATGAAAGTCCCTGAAAAGTTCAACTACGATCCAATTGCCCTTTCAGAACTGATACGATCCAAGGGATTCACACTTAGATACTCGATCGCCATGACTGATTGGTTTGATGACTACTCCTTGGAATATATTATGGAGCAACTGGAAACTGTTTGGAAACCAAACCAGGTATCCTTCAAGAAGCTCTATGGAGCTGACATTGTTGCTTCAGGTAAGTACGAGGAACTGGTTGAGGAGTTCAAATCAAATCCGGAGTATACGAAGCTTGAGTTGCTCTCACTGGGGCTCTGGAAATACGATGCTCGTGGAATGGGTGTTGTCTGGAATGATGATTGCATGGTTTCTAAGGTGCAGGAAGGCCCACGCTATCTTATTCTTCAACCTGATGGGAAACTCTATACTAGATGGGATAGCAAGGCATCAGTGATATTCTAAATTATGCAACCAATTCACATTTTTGTCAATGGTTGTCCGCAGTTGGGACACTTGTTGGCTATTTTATCAGTCTGTGGAAATACTATCCGGCAATCCTTGCACTAGTATAGGATGACTTTTGGGTCCTTCTTCTTTTCGCGCATAGTTCAGACGTTTTCCAAAGCATGTAATGAATCTCATTACCCTCTCATACCACATTAAAGGCAAACGTTTGCTTTAATCGCATCTCTCTCATTTGGATGCATCTGGATGTGAGAAAGGATGAACCCCACTAACCTTCGATTACCTGTCAGGAAGTCAGGTTTTCTTCCTTCATTTGCCATAACCAGTAGGTGTTAACAAAAGAGGGACCCTGATTTTGCTTTTCATAACCCGCTTCAGTTTCTCTGATGACCATGAGATGAAACACATATACGTATATTTGCTCATCGTATTTCGGTGAAAAAAATGGGCATCACAATCAAATATTTGGCACACGCAAGCTTCCAGATTAAATTTGCTGATCAGAATATCTACATTGATCCATCAACCAACAATACTGGATTGAAGGACAAGGATTTCCAACCTGCAGATCTCATTCTAGTGACTCATGATCACGGCGACCACTGTGACCCGAAGCTTCTCAAGAAAATCCGAAAGATGGGTTCGGCAATCATAGCCCCTCCACATGCTAAGAAAGCAATTGGTAAGGCTGGAATTGTTTGGGATATGTCGGCAGGGCAATTCATGCAGATTTCAGGTGGGATCAAGGTAAGGGCAGTAGAGGCCTACAATGTGAAAAGGTTCAGGAAAGGTAACGAACCATTTCATCCTAAGGACCAAGGCGTTGGCTATATCCTGACCCTCGAAGGCAAGAGGATCTATCATGCTGGAGATACGGATTTCATTCCACAAATGGAAGTCATGGGTGATATTGATGTTGCTATTCTTCCATGCGATGGACACTATACCATGGACATAGAAGAAGCAACAGAAGCGGCTCTAGCAATTGAACCCGCAACTGCAATTCCTATGCATTACCGAGATGCAGACCCTGAAGCCTTCAAGACTAGCGTTGAAGGTAAATCCTCCATAAAAGTGGTCGTCTTAAAAGATGGTGAGGAGTTCACAGTAGAATAGATCGTGCTATTCCTTGCAAACTTCTTGATTGTCCGCTCTATTCGGGTCCTGTAGACGCGCAATGGCAGCCTTTGCTTCTGAAGTGAAGTCATCAGACTGACCATTCTTAGGGGTGTGTATGAGGGCTTGCTGATATGCAACCAACGACTCTTCGTGATTCCCTAAGCGTTCCAAAGCCCGCCCCATTTGATATTGGAGAGGATGACTGGTCGGATCAATACTCAGCCCCTTCCTGAATGCCTCACTTGCAAGCATGCATCTCCCCTGTTCTAAAACGATGATGCCAAGATGATAGTAAGCATCCTTATTCTGCGGATCGAACGTGAGAGAAGTAAGGAGTAGGGTCTCTCCCTCGGGCTCAAATCCTTGCCCCGCTCTGGCGATTCCAAGATACATCAATGCTTCCGCGTTGTTCGGAATACGTTGCAATAGGGTGAGAGAAGTCTGTTCAACAGCTCTCCAGGCACTACTTCTTACCATATCCTTGATTATTCGAAGAAGATCTAACGGATTTGCCTGATTCGGGGCGTTTTCATCTGTTTTCAATGGTATGCATTCCTCGGTAAGAATAGAGCAGCAACAATCTGCACCAAATAACGCAAACCAACCCAATTAAAACTGATGAATCGACCAAAGGCAATATTGCTCGACAATGCTGAGAAAACTCTCTTTATCTGCGAGTTCTGTTTTGCTTTTGAAAGCAGGTGTTCTGAAGTGAAGCCAACCGTTGCAGTAGTGGATATAAACTCCTTTGGAGAGGCAATTGACCTGATTGGTGGGATCAATGACCTCGATTCACCAAAAAAGAAAGTCGTAGTGAAGGTTGGCATTTACAATACTAAAACTGGAATCTGCACAGCTCCTAGAACCCTGCGTTCTATAACTGACTCTTTTGGCAGAGCGAAAGAGATTCTGGTTTCGGAATCTGATAGTGGTGCGGGTCTTGGTCTGAAACGGCTAGAGTTGTGGAATGAGTGTTATTCGGACAGAGTAGTTCCATTCAATCTATCTGACGATTCCAATACAAAAGAAGTCGAAATTGCAGGAGAACGCGTACCATTCTCTCATGTTCTTCTTGAACAAAACACCTTCATCAGCACACATGTACCCAGACGCTACGAAGAAGCAGGAATGCAGGACATGATGAATTTGGGTTCTATCATCAAGAATTTGCTAGGATTGATATTGGATAAAGAAAAACGGAGATTCCACAAAGACCTCCCCGTTGCCCTCGCAGATATGTATGAGGCAGTTGGTGGAATCGATTTAGCAGTATTAGATGGAACAAAAGCCTACTTGGGATACCAAAAGAAACGAGTTGAGGTTAATTCAAACATACTCCTTGTAGGTAGGGATGCCTATGCTGTTGAAGCGGTCGGAATGCATCTTGTTGGCTTTGACCCGTTGGACAATTCTGTTCTTAAGGAGGGCAAGGATCGTGGGCTTGGAGAAATCGACCTAGAGAATATTTCCATTATCGGAGATATTGATACTCCCCGCAAAATGGTGATTGATGCGTTCAAGGGATTGAAGGTATAACGCGGATGAAATACCTTCAAAGAAGTGCGAATAATAAAAGCAGAAGTAACAAAAGGTGGAGATGGATAGTTCCATACTGAGTGGTTTTGTTTCAGCAATCACATCCTTCTCAGGAGAGATGATGGGTGGAAGCGGTCTCATTCGGTCAATAAGCCAAGAAGGATTTACTCTGATGATGGAACACACGGATTCGAGAATCGTAACTCTCATAGCTAGCCAAGAGACCTTTGATATTCGTTATATGCTTCGAGGATTTGCAGAAGCTTACGAGGAAACATTTCCTGCTAGCTATGACTCTGTTGTGACTGGTGAATATTCTGCAGCCAATGAACTTGTAACTTCAATCTTTAATTCTAACGCCACGATTGGCTTCTAATATTCCTGTCCGGTCCATGGTCCTTTATATTCGGCAATGAAGATAATGGCGGCAATGATTGCTACAATGCCTGCAAGAAATCCAGGTGCCAAGAATACTATTGCTTCCCCAAGGTCCGCTCCAAACATCGCGGCTACCACAATAACTGCAATTCCTCCACAAATCCCACAACATGGAGTTGCCTGTATCCGTTGTCCTGTATCCCGATAGG
>CAYMLT010000142.1:0-7834 GCA_964391265.1 uncultured archaeon | reverse complement strand
GCGCTAACCTGTAATCACTACGATAGCATTAGGACAAAAGCAGATTAAGAGCATTTCCCCCAATTGTGATTTTGGCAATGATAGGGGAAAGGGATGATGGAAGAAATCAGAGATTGACTTTCAATACCTATTTCATTCAAAAGGAGCGAAAAATCAGGAGTACTTCCTACTTTCAATCAAATAGGAGTAGAAACTGCTCTCCTAACTGAGGACTCAGGATGCATTCAAAGAAAAAAGAGTCGGAGAAAAATCTCCAACTCATGAAGATTCCAATTCCTCTAGAAGCATGAGGATAACTATCTCTCGCCAAAATTCAGGCTTTGAGAAATCATCATATAATGCTTGCTAACGGTACTTGATGAAGCCTCTATTACCCCTCCAATTGAATCAAGACTGACTCGATCATCCGCTAGAATGCATGATATATACACGATGCCACTAGCAAGGTACTTAGGATTTGCTTTGGTGAGAAGATTCTGTTTGTCGCCCAAACTGATGATGGATTCAGCTCTTTCTTTAACTGAATCACCACAACCCAATTTCAATAGGATTCGTATAGTATGGTCAGCAACGAATTCTCTTGGTGTTCTTTTACTAGATTTGGAAGTTGTCATGATAAAAAATTGATTCGAAATACTATATAATATGTGTAAATTCAAGGTTTTTGAATAAATTGAAGGGATGGGTTGGCAACCCTGAATATCATATCAATGGTGAAATGAGGTTCTTTCTTATTCTACCGCAACGTGATTAACAATTAATCTAAGATATATGTCAAATACTTCCTTGAATTGGTCCGGGAGAAAATCCTCTTTGCGCTGGTGAAGGAGAAATACAGCTTTGAGTAGTCCAACTATTAGGCTTGTGTCTATGGACTTCTTCAGGACACCTCCCTTCTTCAGCTCTTCTACAAAAGGAACGAAACTTTCATCAGCAAAGAAAGATTGTAGCTGTGGTCCAGCCTGTGGATATTTGCGTAGGAGGTATTCCATCTCATTCTTGTCCATCAGTATGTTGAAGATAGGAGTCTTGTCAACATAATCATACTGCATTTGGAGTGCATCAAAAAGACGTTTACTAGGTTTCTTCGCCGATTCACTGAATACGTGGAAGATGGATTCTTGCATCCTCTGGTTTACCTCAGCAAAAATATCGAGAAAGAGCTCCTCTTTTGTTTCATAGAAGGAGTAGAAGGAACCCTTGGAAATTTTCACACTATTCGTTATATCCTCGACAGATGTCTTTCTTAGACCAAATCGACTAAAGAGATCAAATCCATGCTTCATCAAGTCTGTCTTGATATTCTCCTTCTCTGTGTCTGAAAACTTGGGCACTGTATCAAATCCTGAGAGACCTAGTCTCATCTTATACAGCCGGTATATGACCATAAATAATATTTAAGTCATATGGTCAACATTTATATGACTATGTTGTCAATAATGGTCATGTAGTCAAATGGTGATTGCGATGTATATCAAGAGTCTAGAGTTGCCAAATCGTCCATTAGAGGGAGAGGTGGCAATGGTTACAGGAGCTGGAAGAGGAATTGGAAAAGAACTCGCTAGGTGTCTTGCATTCCTTGGAGCACATGTTGTCATTGCAGAAATCAGTGCAGATACAGGCATTGAAGTACAGGAGTTAATACGGAATGAAGGTGGAGAGGCAGTATTCATTGAATCTGATGTTTCCTCCTCCAAAGCAGTATGTGATCTTGTTGATGCAGTGATAGCGCAATTTGGAAAGATTGACATACTGATCAACAATGCAATTGTGGTTCCGTTTGGATCTTTCTTAGAATTAAATCCCCATGAATGGACTAGAGCGCTTTCAGTGAATGTCCTAGGTGCTGTGAATGGTATTCAAGCTGTACTTCCTTCAATGCTACAGAGAAAACATGGTACAATCGTGTCGATGATATCATCAGAAGGAATGCCTTATGCATCTCCTTACTTTGCTTCCAAGTGTGCACTAGGGTCTCTTACACAGTCTGCGGCTATTGAAATTGGGGAAGATGCTGGAGTATCCATATTCAATTTCGGACCCGGCATGGTGGACACCCCAGGACTAGAAGAGGCAGCCCAGTATATGGCACCTAAGCTTGGAATGTCGGTGCGAGAGTTCAAACATCAATCCTTCAATCCAGGATATGATGGTCTTGTCCCTGCAGAACATGCAGCTGCCGGTTTAGCTATTGCCATTCTTCATGGGGAGGATTATCATGGCGAAGTAGCTGACACATTTACCAGTCTTTCTCGCTATCAGAAGCAGACAGAACTTGAAGAGTCTTTGAAATATGATCTATCTGACACTGAAGGATTAGATCGTGTCTTCGAAGGACTTCTAGGAGTAGTTCAAGCTTACAAGGACGACTTCTCCAAGGTCAATCGGCTGATGCGTTCATTTGCCACGAAGGAATTCAAGAAACACGTCGGCTGTTCCGTTGAAATGCTGATTGAACGAATCTCCTCAACTCCACACTCAATATCTAAGGAGGAGTGGATTTCAGCATCCAATAGATTGCAGAGTTACATTGAGAATTCTATCATGATCTTGCCGAAATATGTTAAAGACCCAGATAATCTTCGCATAGCTCTAAACGACCTGGAAGAAAGGCAGGAGATTGTTATGGAGTTTATGAATACCATGAATACGCTTCAGGTGATTTCTGTTTAGGAGATAAAGAAGAAGAAAATTGAAGGAGTTGGTAGAAATCTGCCAACTCTTCAGCTAAGTCTACACAATCAGATAGTGTGCCCCAAGAGATACTACGACAAGAACCGTGAGTATCCACTTCACGATTCGCATACCCTTGTAATTCTGGTTTTGTTCATCGTCATATGGAATCCACTCACTCTTGAAACCCATTACTACTCCAAGAATGAATAAGGCGAGCAACGCAAAACCAAGAAGCCATCCAGTCAAGACATAGGTTTGACTCAAGGGAGTAATAGTCAAGCCATGAACGAAACCTAGGATTGTGGCTAGTGCAGCTCCAGCTTTGTGCAAGTTGTAAGTTGTTTTGTAATATCCAGCTTCTCTCTTTCCGAGTACCTTGGCAAAGAGGAAAACCAGCCCAAGAACGAAGAGTATCTTCGCAATATCAGCGATCATTATCATCACCATATACTATTGGTCTATTATTTAGACTATTAGTAAAATTTCTATATAAGCTTTTACCATAGGTCATTTTTTTTGACTGATGGTATATGTTTATATGATGGGGGATGCATAATATCTTGAGTAACAATGCAGTCTGAAGAACACCTCTCAAAGGCAGATAGGAAACACCGCAACCAGAGACAAATGATTATCCAATCAGCCATAAAACTGTTTGAGAGTAAACCTTACGATGAAGTTAGCATGGAGGAGATTGCAGACGCGGCCGCTGTTAGTAAGCAGACGCTTTACAACTACTTCAGCAACAAAGATGCCATATTCTTCGGAGTGGGAGTTGATGGATTCATAGGTTCCTTGGATGAAACAGAGAGAGTCCTTCTCCCATCAGCTACAGGCAGAGAGCTAGTACTGAAGCTCAGTGAGGATTACTTCAATGCTATAGTCCGATTTCCACTAGGCATTGAGATATCTCGTCGATTTATGGTAAACCCAGAGATCAATGCTCTTGTTGAGAAAATTCTCCAGAAGATGGCCAAAGGGAAAACTAGACATGAGAAGAAGAAGAAAAGCATGGAAGATGTAATCGCAGATTATATGGAGCAAATTTGGAAGTATGAAAGTTACTGGAACAAAGCAATAAAAGAGGGACTCAAAGATGGATCCATTAAATCCACCCTCACAGTTAACCAACTGCTGTTGTACATAATGACATTGATCACCGGAATCGTGGACCATATGCAAATGAGGAAGATCCCATTTGAGAAAATCAAACTCGATGAGGATAAGACAAGAGAGATTACACTCAGTCTTGTGGAAAGTCTTCTCTAAATCAAGCTCTTCCCAAGGTGTTCAAGTCCAATCGCAAGACTTCTCGTAGAGAGATTGAGATTGCATCACGGAAATGAAAGAATGCGGACGGATGCAACGGATCGATTTAGTCAAATGGGGAAAAGAGGGGTTCGGTTTCTGTAGAGTCGGTTGCAATTCGAGGAAAATCAAGAGATAAGAAAATCAATCGAATGAATGCGAGATGGTATTTGAGACAATGAAGATTGAAACCCAGTTCTATTTACGGTGTTCGAAGGATTGATTTCTAGATAGAATCAAAATTCACTCGAGGCAACCTGAGTTGATAGCAGACCTACCTGATGGACTTAGAGAATCTGGTGCAATCGAAGTCAGAGAAAAACTCGGAACTATCTATGGTGGAGATATCCTCGATGTGGGCACACAGGATGGCAACTTCATTGACACGTTGATGAAGACTCTGAGGGGATACAATTCATTCGTAGGAGTAGACATCTCACCAGATGATTTGAAGAAAGCAAGCGAGAAATTCAAAGATGCTCCGGTGGATGTGATGGAAATGAATGCTGAAAGGATGTCGTTTCCCGATAACCACTTTGATACAGTATGTATCTCGTACTCAATCCATCATTTGGAGAGCATTCACACTGTACTATCTGAGATGTATCGTGTGTTGAAGCCAGGAGGTAATTTCATCATCCAAGAATTGTATTCTGATGGAGAACAGGATGAATCTCAGCGAATGGCTAAGGATGTCCACAATCTGAACATAAAGATCGATACTATCCTAGGCATCCCTCACTTCGAGGCATTAACCCGTCAAGGATTGAAAGACGCAGTCGACAAGATTGGACTAGATGCAGTAGAAATCTATGAGTCCTCATGGGCTGTCAAATGTCTGTTTTGTGAAGATGCATTCAATTGCGAAGAACCACTGAGAAAAGAAACTGTTGACTCTGTGATAAAGGATATTGACGAGGATATCGCCCGGATAGCTGAATACCCGTCTTATGATGAATTGAGAAAAGAGGGAGAATCTATCAAAGAGAGAGTAAGAGTTACAGGGTTCTCTGAAGCATCCTTAATGTACTTCTTCGGAAAGAAGTAGCGCCAAAACGTTATTCTTGGCGTACCTAATTGGATTCTAGTATCAGTAGAGATTGATATTCAAATCCAAATGCATTATCAAAGCTCACGGTCAAGATCAAGATCTATTCTTAAAATAGAAAAGATAAGAGAGCTGGTATAACCAACTCTCAATCTCTGTTTATTTCATGGACTTGACCCATTCGTAGACAGGAGCACAGAGTTCCTTCATGCGTTCCTTCTCTTCGTTCATGGGTCCGGGTTTCCAGCCATCAGCAGGTTCAAAGTGCCAGTCAGTGACGGTACCTTGTCTTTCCTCTGCAGGCTTCCAAACGACTTTCACAGGCATTCCGAATTCAGCATCCCAAGGATCGATGTTCCGGAGTTCGTTTGCGATTGCAGTCTTGCAACCATCAACCACGACATAAGCAAGCACGAATGGTAGTCGCTTCAGTGAGGACTTGCCACTCCAGCCAGCTATCGTGAATGTATGTACAACGCCTTCCTGTTTAAGCTCGACCCAGTCGGTTTTTTCCAGATTGTCGTCAAGATTCCAACAGTTGACTCTAGGCGGGAAGAACTTATCACCGCACTTGGGACACTTGGTTCCCCAGAACTCACCATCTACAAAACCCTTGCCAAGTTTGGATACCTCCGCGTACTTCCAGTAGTATAACTGATCGTAGTGCAGGAAGACCTTGAACTGGTCGGTTTCGGTATCATAGTCGTAACCCATAAAGCCGATTCCAGTTTCCTTGACATTGTTTCGAAACTTGTCAGACTTCTTTGTGTCCCACTTGACTCGTAGGGGGATGTCATGCATTCGCTTGTCTCCCATCTTTATGGCCTCCTGAGAATGAAGTTTGAGATACTGGTTCCAGTACCTGCGTGACTATTGACAAGACCTGTGTTTGCGTCCTTGACGTAGGTCTTGGAACTCAAGTGCTTCTTGGGTGCGGTGTCGTTAAGATGATACATACACTCTAGGGCAGACATAATTCCGGTTGCGCCTACAGGATGGCCATAACCCATGAGACCTCCTCCTACATTGGTTGGCACATCACCGTCCAAAAAGGTTCGCTTCTCGCGGATGAAGTCCTGCATGTTGTCCTTATCACACCAATGAAGTGCTTTGTAAATCTGCACTTCTGATGAGCTGAATGCGTCGTGAATCTCGGCGACATCAACTTCCTTTGCGGCTTTCTTGTACTCAATACCAGCCATGTCGTATGCATCCTCGCCGGATTTTCGGCAAGCAGCAAATTCGGTCATATCTGGGTAGCCTTTACCGTATTTCTCGTTCCAACCGGGGAAGTCAATACGATCTCCAGCACGAATTGTACAGGAGCTTAGACCAGCACCATCGATATTGACATAGTTGTTGGGAGCATGCTTCTTCGCCCACTCTTCGGAGGTGACCAGTGCAAAAGCACCACCACGGCTCATGAGGCAGCAATCAAATTTCTTGAGCGGGTAGCTGATCAAGCGACTTTCCATAATGTCCTGAACATCGAGGGTCTTTTTATAAAACTCAGATTCAGGATTGTTGTAGTCACTACGATACCACTGCGCCTTTTCATTATCAGCAGCATAGTTTCGATTCTTCAATGCAGCCAAGGCAAAGTCTTCTTCAGTAAGGTTGTTCTCTTTCATGAACTTGTGCGCCATTGCAGCATAGTAAATGGGATATATACCTCCAGCAAGTGCTTCGTAGCGGGTATCCGATGCAAGTGCAATGAACTCCGAACCCTGTGATTGGGTTACGTTGTCCATGGTTTCCCAACCGTAGACACCGACACAATCAAACATTCCGGATTTGACCGCCATGAAAGCAGTGTAGAGAGCAGACCCTCCTGTGTTTCCTCCGTTTTCAATTCGCACATGGGGCAATCCGACTAACCCAAGGTGGTCGTGCACAATCCAATCCAGATTGAGGGGAACAAATCCACTCAGTTCTCTGGGCACAACTGCTTGCCAAAGTGTACGCTGAAATGCGAGTAGACCATAAAATCAAGGTCCCTTAATGTAAAGTCAGGAATTTCCTGTTGCGTTTCAACAATACAGTTAGCAGCCATAGCCTCGGGGGTTATGTGCATCGGGTAGTCGAAAGGAGTTGCTGTACCACCTGCGATACAAACTTTACGACTCATTTTGTCATCCTTTCCTTTCTACTCCTCCCCAACAAGCGGAGAGGAGTTGAGTTGTCTAAAGAGCGATGTCGACTTCTAGTACTTATAGGTTGCCTAGCAGGGGATTCTAATTCGAAATATCATGAAGCTATTTGGACTAGACTATCGAAATGAATGAAATTGACATCAGTGATTTTGGTGTCATGAGCACACACGACTGAGTGTTTGTGGGCTATTGTCTTCGCTGAAACTGGAAACTTTGATAGGAGAAGCTGTTGAATATGCAATAAGCTATTTATATGGGTAAACGGTCACCCATATAATTGTCAGATTTATGATGAGCGTTAGAACACGTGAAGTACTATGAAAAAGCATCTTCTTGAAAGAGATTCAACTCCTCGCTTTCAAACCCATCGTCCCTGTGATCTTTATATCGTGGTACGAAGGGTATCATACGACCATCGGACATCATTAGAAACTAACCGCTATTGGTTTAACAATGATCCAATTGGAACTCATTTTATCAATGCATTGCAATCAACCTTCCCAGAAGGCGAGCTGTTTTTTATTCAAGCAGCCGTAGATGGTGCTAGAATTCTTAGGCAGCGCGGAAGCATTGGCAATCAAATGGAGAAAGATCTGAAGTCATTTCAACAGCAAGAGGCGCATCATAGTCAACAACATAGACTATGGAC
>CAYMLT010000141.1:0-7873 GCA_964391265.1 uncultured archaeon | reverse complement strand
TTTCAAGCTCTACTGCAAAGGCAAAGGAGTATTTTTTGGATGATGGGATGTCCCAGGAGGAATGGGATGTTATGCAACAAGAATTGGATGTTCTAATGTCCAAACATGAAACCACCTCAGCAATACATGCTAGTCTTATGGACGATGCTTTGGAAAGCATACAGACCATTAAATCGATGGGTATCCGGACCGCGGTTCTCACAAACAACAGCCGTCACGCAATGGATATCATTTTGAAACAACTCCCATTGGAAAAGTACTTTGAGATAATACAGACTCGCCACGAATCACCAACTCCAAAACCATATCCCGATGGGTTACTTCACATTGTTGAAAGACTTGGTCTAAGTGTCGATGAGGTTGTGTATGTTGGTGATGCAGTCATTGATGGAGTTGCAGCCTTTCGAGCAGGAATACATTTCTGGGGTATATCAACTGGAGAAACAAAGGCACAGGACCTTGAATCCGCCGGCGCTGAAAGAGTCATTACTTCTCTTAGAGAGATTCCTTCACTTCTTTCTTCCTTACAGAAGCAACCATCATAAAATTGGCCAAATGTTAAGATTTTCTGTTTATTTCTGGTATTCTGGCTTCCAATCACTTCGGTGCAACTAGAACCTTCCTGGTGATATGATCTATTTTCTGTATCTATGTCAAGAATGGGCTCAATGTGCTCTTCTACCAAGCACATACGAGATTCTTTTTTCCATGCACAAAACCGCATTATTTTATATCCACTCGCAGTGATGAATATTCAACGCCGCTGCTTACCTATAAAGGGATATTGAGCTATTATGATTGATGAGGGCACGCTATTAGTTCTACAATCCGCAAGTGGTGCATTTTCATGTCGGACGCCACCATTACCGAAAAGCTGGAACCCTGTTGATCGCCCTCATGTAGCAAACCTTGTTTCTTTTGACTGTGTTGTATTTCGTGTCTACCTTTCTACACCGCTTAGAGCAAAAGGAACAATGAAGTATTCTCTGGTAATTGCCGATTTGGATATATTGCCCTCAAAATCCATAATCGAAATCCGACATGATAATGTGGAATACAGCTATTATCGCAGGGATGAGGGAATCTGGACAAAGGTTGCTGAATCAAGCAATCCCTTTATGATTGAAGTTTTTTCCCACAGCACTTCACCACTTATTATGGATATTTCAGCCAAATGATTGTTGCAAAATCAGTTTGAAGGTGCGAGGGACGCCAAAGAATTCGCTTGGTTGCTTGAGGAGGAGAGGATGTGTTTTCAGGAGGATTGACGTTTTTCAACACTTCGAATTATCCTGTGACAATTTACATATAAATATTGTTCATATCGCAATACTGACAATAGAATTCGTTGAAATCGCAATAGTCTTTCATTCTGGCTGAAATATTGATTTATAGTTGCTTAGATTCGTTTACATTCATTGATTTTTTCGTGAAAGTCGCAATTATTTTCTAGTAATATCATTCTCTATTCTAGATTATATTATATACAAATTGAACCTTAAGTACTATTAGAGAGGCTTGGCGGTCATACTCTCTCGCCCAAATTTCTCTCTCTCCTCCTTCCTGTTTGCGACTCCAAGCCGCTCTCTCTCTCTTCTGTTCAACCTCATTTTTTTTCACAAATTGTCTGATTGTTTCTCTTTGATCTAACCATGTCGAATGAAACCCGAAACGCCCAATACACTTATATTATAATATAACATATGATAATATAGCGGGGCTCACTATCGCTACATCATCATCTCTCTCAAACCATCTGTTTTATTGTGGGTCCCTCTGTTCCCTTTTTGTTCCACGCATTCTGAGGAAACATTTTAAGGCATATCATTATCCGCATCGGTCGGAGCGAGTGAATTGGCAATAGCAAGAAATGCAGTCGATAGTACTCTGAAGCGAATACTTGTTTATACCGCCGAGATTATTGCGTCTATTATCCTATTAATCGTGGTCTGCATACCACTGGCATTCACGATACCTATGTGGATTCAACGCGTGGTATTGGGAACTCCAACTGCTGATCTCTGGATTAACCCCGCACTATGGTTTGGAGATATAGGTGCGCTTGTTGTGACCCTTCTTTTGGCTGTCGTTAGCCTCTTCTTTGGATATCCATATGTGATGAAACTAATACCTAGCGTTCCAAAAGACAAAGCACCGATCCCTGAAGATGAAGTGAAAGTTGAACCTGAAGAAGAGGTTCTTGAAGGCGAAGATGAGGAAACAGAAGAAGGCGAAGAGGAAACTGCTGAAGAAGTTGAGGAATTTGAAGAATTAGACTCCTCTGAAGAGAATGAAGATTCTGATGAATGAGTATAAGCGGGATTGTCAATATGTGATTCTTGACCATCCCTCTTTATTCTCTATTTAGATGCCAATTTTTGTTATTAGTTTTTGAACAATCATCTCGAAGTCCTTTGCGACTTTTGAGTCAGGCTCCTTCACAACAAAAGGTGTACCTTCATCGCTGAGCGAAATTACTCTAGGATCGAATGGCAACTTACCCAGGTGTTCAACAGAGTATTTTTCTGATGCTTCTTTCGCAGCACCTTCGCCGAAAAGCTTGTGCGCTTCGCCACAGCTTGGACAGACAAATTCTGCCATATTCTCGACAATACCCAGTACAGGAACATTCATCTTTCTTACTAGCTGGATTGCTCTTCTTGCATCAAGGATCGCTACTTCTTGAGGTGTTGAAACAATCACAACCCCTGATATATCTGGTATCAACTGAAGGATGCTTAGTATTTCATCACCCGTTCCGGGCGGAAGGTCAACAACGAGTACATCTAGCTCCTCCCATTTAACATCTGATAGGAATTGGCTGATTGCACGCGCTACGAGAGGACCTCTCCATGCTACTGCATCATCATTTTGTTGTAGCAGAAAACCCATGCTCATGACTTTCACTCCCAGCGGTCCAATGATTGGTTTTATTTTCTCACCATCCACCGCAGGACGCTGATTTTCTAATCCGAGCAACTTTGGTACATTGGGTCCATAGATGTCGACATCTAGAATACCCGCTTCATAATCCTTCTTTGCAAAAGACATTGCAAGATTTGTAGCAAAGGTCGTTTTGCCTACACCACCTTTTCCAGAAAGAACCACAATCTTGTGCTTGATGTTCTTCATAGCTTCGGCAATTTCGGGGGGAATTGTAACTGTTGTCATTTATCTCTCCAGAAGCGGCGTACAATACGTCCCATAAAAATTGTTAGATAGAGCTAAGTTTCACTTGATCGACTGTCTACTGAATGACTTGAGGAGTTTTCTTGCAAGATATTCATCTCTCGCCGCGATGAAGCTCATTCGTGTGTCCATATCAAAAGATTGCAGGAATCGATTGCCTTCTGAATTGACGACATACCCTCCTGCTTCAGAAACCATATGTGTACCAGAAACATGAACAATGGGCAGTATTCCACGCAAATCAATCATAGCATCAAGGGCACCTTTGGCTGTCCAGCATAAGTCCAGCAAATTACTTCCAGTTCTTCTCATATCATAAACAGCCTGCAAGGTTTGGAGCGACTGCCTACCAAAATCATCTACTAGTGGCTTCTTTGTGTCGTAAGAAATAATCACCTTTTTATCATCCCTTTTCATTATTGGATGAATCTGTTTTCCGTTTAGCGTTGCACCTTGTCCCTTGATTGCGATGTATATCTCATCAGTGAAGAATGAATCAATAATACTAACCTCGGTATCGTCTGTCGTCATACTATCCCCAAAGGGAATGGCAGAAATACCCACGCAGCATAATGGTATACCTCTCTCAAGATTAGCCGAACCATCAATTGGATCAATGACAGCTAAGTATTCTGGTTTATCTTCTGATTTAATTGCTCCCTGTTCTTCTGTTAGAACGGAATAGATTGTACTTGATTCCTTTAATACGGCAATGATCTCATCTTCCGCAGACTGATCAAGAAGCAGCGTTTTATCACCAAAGGGGTTTTCGCTACCTGTTTTCTTTGTTGAATCATCCAAATTAAGGAGAACTGTCTTCTTCGCTATCGCAGCAGCTTTCTTGAGGTCCTTCAACAAAGTCATGATGATGACGCCCTATGAGGTGATTTATCCGGTCTCTATAATCCTATCCATGGGCTTACAAATGTTTAATTGTGCGAATATGCGTCTTATTTGTAAGGGCAAAAATGGTGCATGAACTATGGGCTTCCTAAGCGGCAAAAAGAAGGTAGATGCAGAGCGTGGCATTCTTGAGATAAAGGGTACAATGAATGCTCTAACTCTGCGCGTTCGGCGACTTGAAACTAGGCAAGTTGAGGAACAAGCCAAAGCAAAAGAGGCGATGGCAAGAGGTGATCGAGCTGTAGCTCGTTCACATCTTAGTATGGTTGTTGAGTATGAGAATAGGCGAGGTCGGTACCAACAGCAATTCTTAACCTTAGAAACAGCCTTGATGAATATTGAAGAAGCTAAGGATCAGTCTGAAGTCCTGAGAGCTTTCACTATTGCAAATGATGCCCTGGTTTCAGCCCGTGCTATGCTAAATCCTGCAGAAATCCAATCCCAATTGGATAAACTATCTCAATCCTTTGAAGAGATTTCAATTGCGGGCGAGTTACTTTCAGAGGATCTTTCATCTGGCGATGTGAGTTTGGAAGCCGAAGAACGAATTGACAGACAGCTAGATTCAATGGAGGCTGAAATCCTTCTTGAAAAGGAAGGTGTTCTTCCGCCTCTGGGATCAAAGACCGAATCTAAAACTACTGAAGCAACTGGCGAGAAAAAGGAGAGCCGAATAGACGATCTGCTTGCTGACCTTGAAAATGAAGCGAAAGCTGAACGGGAACGAGAGGCTCAAAAATAATCTCCGAATTTGAGTAATGGTTGTGGCTTTTCAGATGACTATCCGGCTTGTAGTTTTTGATTTAGATGGTACCCTCACCACGCATAATAGTTCATGGTGGAGATTACATGAGCATTTCAATACTCATGAGGAAGGTGGGAAGTACTATGACCAATATTTTTCCGGAACAATTGACTATCAGGAGTGGGCTGACCTTGACGCAGGACTTTGGAAAGGGCAACCTGTGTCAGAGGTTCAGAGAATAGCCGAAGAAACCGAAATCATGCCTGGCGCAGCAGAAACAATTCAAGCATTGAAGACGCGAGGGATAAGAGTCGCAATTCTTTCTGGAGGCATTGATATCATGGCCGAGCGAATTGCAGAACGTATTGGAGTGGACTATCTTATGGTGAACAAGATTCATCATGAAAATGGTATCATCACTGGCCAAGTAGATGTAAAAGTGGGTTGGGAAGGCAAGGCAAAAGAAATCGAACAGGTATGCAAGGATTTCAACGTAGAATTATCTGAAACTGCCTTTGTTGGCGATGGAAAAAACGACATTGCAGTCTTTCCAGTAGTTGCCTTATCCATTGCATTTAATCCTGAGGCTGAGGAAGTAGCAGAAGCTGCTTCCGTGGTTGTTCGGAAGAAGGACCTCCGTGGAATTCTTCCCTTTATCCCATAGTACCAGTTACTTATCCTAGATTTGTCGATATTTGGCTCCTGATCCCGTATTCAAAACCACAACATTTTCATCATAATCGATTTCTCCAGACTCGATTAGGTTACTCAATCCTGCCAATCCTACAGCCGCCTCCGGACAGATATCTAATCCTTCCAGTTTAGCGGCAAGATTCATTGTAGCTGCGATTTCATGCTCCGCAACTGCGACTGCACCGCCTTTTGATCGATGAAGTGCTCTCATAATCATTCGACCAGCAAAGGGGCTTGGCACTCGCAGCCCGTACGCTTTGGTTTCTCCTTTTAGCCACGGTTCCACAGTATCTGAACCCATTTCAAATGCTTTCACCACAGGAGCGCATCCACCACTCTGCGCCGCATACAATCTTGGTCTTTCAGTTCCAATCAAACCTATGGCCTCAAGCTCATCAAGCCCCTTCCATATCCCAATTAGCGCAGTGCCACCTCCTGTGGGGCATACAATTGTATCTGGTACCGCCCATCCCAGTTGTTCAGCAATCTCAAATGCAAGGGTCTTTTTCCCCTCTACTCTATAGGGTTCTTTTGTTGTAGAGAGGTCCGTCCATGTTTCGTTGCTTTTATGCATAAGAGCTGCACTATCCGATATGGTCCCCGGATTGGCTGTTGTTATAGCTCCATACATCCGACAATCTTGGAAGAAGGGTTTGGGGGTATCATCTGGCATAAAGATATACGCTGGAACTCCTCCTACTGCGCTGTATGCACTTGCTGATACTGCCGCATTTCCTGCAGATGGAAGAGCAAAAGCAGTTGCTCCTAATTCCATGTGTTTGGATATTGCCACACAAAGGCCGCGATCTTTGAAACTAAGTGTAGGATTACGCGACTCGTCCTTAATCCTAAGTTCCCTGAGTCCATAGTGTGTTCCCAGTCGTCGGGTTAGTACTAAGGGCGTCCATCCTTCCCCGAGACTTAGTACAAAAGAAGGTGAAGTGACAGGTAGAAGCAACGAATATCGCCATAACGAATTCTCGTCGGTCGGAAATTCTCCTGCATCCACCGCCTCAACAACTTGATTCAGTTGGTATCTCGCAAATAGTGGGGACCCACAAATACAAACTGTTGCAGGTGTTTCTGGCGCATACTGCTTCAGGCACTCTGGACATTCAAGGTGTGATATTGCTGAAATCATGTTTTTCCCCATATTTACGTGAACACGATAGGTTATATTTGTGTACTCTCTTTGTTAGGATAGCGAGGTAGTACATTCTTGGGACAGCTAAAACGAATGGTTCTTCCATTTACCGCATTGGTCGGCGTCAAGCGTCTCAAGCTTGCACTAATTCTCAATGGAGTGAACCCCCGGATTGGCGGCCTCTTAGTTTCAGGTCCTAAAGGAACAGGGAAAACGACTCTGGTTCGAGCGTTTGCAGATCTTCTACCGGAAGTGGAGGTCGTCGAGGGCTGTAGATTCGGATGTAATCCAGATCGTGAAGATGCACTATGCGAAGATTGTAGAACCCGATTAAGTAAAGGTGAAACACTTGCTGTATTGACTCGAAAGATGAGAGTTGTGAATCTTCCCCTATCTACCACAGAGGACCGACTAATTGGCTCAGTAGATATAGAGAGAGTATTACGCGAGGGAATACAGGCACTAAGACCTGGAATCCTTGCAGATGCCCATCAAAATGTACTCTATGTTGATGAGGTCAATTTGCTTCCTGATCATTTGGTAGATGACCTTCTTGATGCCGCTGCAACCAAAGTCAATGTAATTGAACGAGAAGGAATCTCAATTTCCCATCCCTCAGATTTTGTGTTAATGGGATCAATGAATCCAGAAGAAGGTGAGCTTCGTCCGCAATTGTTGGATAGGTTTCCTCTCCATGTATCTGTGGGATCAGAACACAGCATTGAAGATAGAATGGAACTCGTTCGCCGAAATCTCGATTTTGAAACCGCACCAGATACTTTCCTGAAAAAATGGGAATCCGAACAAGAAGATCTTCGGGAACAGATTATTAATGCGCGGAATCTACTTCCCGAAGTAATTCTGCCGGAATCCAAGTTAAGAGCCATAACCATGGCTACAGATGCTTTGGAAGTAGATGGTGTTAGACCGGATATCATCATCAGTAAAACCTCTATGACACTTGCAGCATTCTTTGGGCGGACTGAAGTAGATATACAGGATATGCAGCTTGCAGCCCAACTTACATTGAGTCATCGAACGCGTCGAGGTGGTTTGTTAGACCCTCCCTCTCCAGATGAAATTGACCAATCGATAGTCAAAGCTGATGAAATCACACAAAAGCAGGATAAGCGAAAGTCACCACAGGAATCAGGGAATGATGTTTCAGATGGAGAATCAGGTCCCCGTCATAGCGGCGG
>CAYMLT010000140.1:0-7875 GCA_964391265.1 uncultured archaeon | reverse complement strand
ACATTCATTATCGTATCGCTATTCTTTGCGGCGGTGATTTATGTGATTTATGAGGTTCCATCTATATTTGGATGGCTGAGTGGAGGAATGAGTTTCTCATCGTATGCAGAATCTTCACCACCACCAAAGAGAACTTCAACTAGAAAATCTGCAAAGCCATCTCCTCAAAGAGATGAAAGGTCCGTGGAAAAGCCTCCCGCAGAATCCGTGCAAGGAGTGGATGTTGTGCCTGTCATTCGCAAGACACGTGATGAAGTTGTGCTAACAGTCGATGTGACTAACAATTCAGGGCACCGCATTGAGATGGTGGTTGTTGATATTGATTTACCTGATGAGATTAGCATTATGTCTGGAAGCTTCAGAATGCAACGTATAGGAACAATAGAAACTGGAGATTCCAGCAGTGCAGTATTTCGACTTAACCCGAGTCGAGGCTCATTCGCAGATATCAGCGGACATGTGGAGTTCATGAGTCCAACATCTGATATTACTCAGGTAACAATACCTCCTCCCACAATTCAGGAAGGACTCCATAACTAGTACATATCATAGCCAGAATCGGCAAGACGCTGTGCTTGATCGCCTTTTCCTCTGAACATGCCAGCTGATGACATGTATTCCTCATAGGGTTCACCAAACCTGTCTATGAGTTTGCTGTCCTGATACCTTGCCAGAATAAACCAGAGTGCCGCGAAAACTGGTACTGCGGTGATTAATGCAATAGACCTGAAAAGAAGAACACATGCGATATTGAAGTAGATGAATGCAGCTCCGACTGGATGACGGATTCTTGAGTAAATACCTTCCTTTGCAAATTCATCCAATTCTTGTGTTTTTATTCTTGCCTGCTTAGATTCATGTGCTTGCACGATATATCTTGCAGTCTTGTATGAAAAATACGTCCCCGCAAGAACAAAGACCATGTCCCAAAAGCCTACTCCAAATGTTTGCGACCCTAATCCCATCTGAATCATTACGATAATGTTCAGACCTCCTAGCAAGGCCGGAAACGCGTTGTATCCTTTCTTTTTCTCCACACTGTAGTCGCTCATTGTCCTACTAAGACCCTCATTATAGGCTTTTACTGGAACACTGATAATCTTTCGCACAAAAGGAGTGAGGAGATAGGGAATGGCAAACAATACCATTCCCTTCTCGCTACGGAGATAGAGATTTGCAAATGCAACCATCAACCTCTAGAGATTGATGATTTGATGACTAAGTCATCAAGCAAGCATCCTATATTTTTGCTAATAAGGTTTGTTAAACACGCTATTTTGTATTATAAGTTGAATGATTGTACTAATTATGGCATAATGTTTGTACTACAAAGTGATTACTTGCCCTGTTTTGGGTTTTCTACTCGCAATGATAGATCTATGTAACTTCAACGATTTCGATTTCTTCTAGGCCTATAGCATCGATTACTTCCAAATCATTAGCTTTGGGAATAGGATTTTTGAAGGCCAACCATATGAGTATGGTTCCAATAGTAGTGATTACGAGGAACCACAAGAATGATGCAGCAAAACCAAATTCAGGTGTTACCCATCCAAAGAATGGAAAGAGCGGAAGTGATGCTAAGACGATGAGTGTGGCTCGAAGGGAATATAGCCCATTTCGAATCTTATTTGGTACAACATCAATCAGAACACGTTGAGTGAGTATTCCTGATATCCCGCCAAAGAAAGAACTGGTGATGAAAAGGAGGGCTGTAAGAAATACTGGAACCAATGTGCTAGCAGGAAACTCGAAAATTGGTACAGTAGAGCCAGGAATCACAATTGAATAGACAAGGCCAGGTTCTGATGGAGGTGGAAACGCGGTAATGATTCCCACCAAGATGAGACTAAACGCAGCCCCTAGAAATCCTAGCAATCTGAATCTGGGAATCCATTTAGTCGGATCAAATTTCTTGGCCCATACTCCTGCCCTCTCGGACATGACTGCTAAGGGGCCAAACAGGAGTGTACGAAATCCTGATACACCTATAACAGTGAAGAGATAGGAGAAGTAGAATGGCCATAAGAGGAGCCCTCCCCAAACTGGCCCTACACTGAAGAGGAAGAGTTCTCCGAGAAGAAGAAGTCCTATGAATCTACTTGATTTCAAGAATAGCAATCCTTCCTTCATATTACTACCATAGTCACTCAATGAAGGTTTCTTATCTTTTTCAGGCCGCGCCCCTGGTAGATCATTTATCGTTCTCAGAACAACAACAGCGAGTATAACTGTTAGTACAGCCTGAAGTTGGAACACCCAGGTTCTTTGAAGCAAGAGCGCCAAGATGCTTCCTGGGATGAGGATTGCAGTTGTTGTGAGTTGAGCGAGCATATTCAATCGGCCCTGGAACACGCCATATTGCTTTCTCTCCTTATCTTGTGGCATGGCTATTCTGTAGTTGTTATCAAACCAGCTTCCCCATGCACCGCTTTCCTGCGAATAACCTACACCAAGCAATACATAGATAGTAATAAACATCCAATAGGGTGATAGTGAATTTGTGAGTGAGGTGACCCAGAATGCGGCTCCATAGCAGAGCAACGCAGATGCTATAACATACTTGTGTCCTATTGTGTCACCTAATGCGCCTGTTGGGTAGTCCAGGGCGGTTTGGACGAGTGTTTGAATCATAAGGAGAATACCGACCATTTCCAGTCCCACTAAGAAATCTCCATTTCCCAATTGCTCAGCTATGAAGATCATGTAGAATGTTGTAGAGAGTTGAAATGAGATTGAGAAGGCTGGGATGAGCGATGCAAGCTTTACGGCGAGACTAATACCTTCTGGTGTGGCGTTATCTAAACCTAGCAATCTGGCCGATCTGCTCGTCATAATTCATCTTTTCCCATGCTCTACGGTATATAATGTGCAGCCACATGTTGAGGTCACATTATGTGTACTCCCCCTGTTAGCTACGCTATTAAGGTGACAATGGACGCAAATTTCAGAATTACTGGTCACATTTGGCCAGTATCACTATAATCAGTGACCACTCTATGATGAAACATAGAAACCACTGAAGGGGAAAATACTCTCCTCCAATGAGGTACAATAACAATGTTGGAAAAACTTCAGGAATGTGTCAGTCTAGGAGAGGCTCTTGGTGCAGATTTCGTCGAAGCACGCTTCGATGACCTCAACTTAAGGACGCTTGATAGAACTGACGATATATGGAACGCAATCCAGGTCAAGTCCAGAAGGGGTTTTGCGATAACGTGCTACGTTGATGGTGTATCCGGCTTTTCATTTACACCTAGTTCTGAAAAAAAGGAACTTCATGCGGCCACTGAGCGTGCATACAAGATGGCAAAAGCATCCGCTGTTGCAGCAAAGTTGAAACTCCCATTCGATAATGGACTTGCAGTAAAGAGTAAGGCATCCGATACACTATCGGTTAAGACACATCCCCGTGATATTGAACTATCAGAAAAGACGGGTTTTGTGGATCGTGTTGTTGAAACTGCAAAAGAATACGGTGAGAATGTCAGGAATATTAGAGGCCTTTATGGGGAACTCTATGGACAGAAAGTTTTTGCAAATTCTGATGGTTCTGAGATTGACTGGAATTTCCTAACTATAGATCTCCGATGCCAAGTCACTTCAAAAACTGATGCTGGTGATATGGTGATTGGCAGTGGGGCAAAAGGAGGGACCCATGGTCACGAAATCTTCAAAGAAGAAGAATTCACCCCTGAAACGATAGGCGAAGAGGCCGCAGTTAGGGCCAAGGAGCAATTGGCAGCAAAAGCCTGCCCTGCTGGCAAATTCAAATCACTTGTAGAAGAAACCTTGGTTGGTGTCCTTGCTCATGAATCGTTTGGACATCTCAGCGAAGCTGATTTCATTGTCACTGGTGGTTCCCCCCTAGCAGGGAAAATGAATGACACCTTAGGTACTGAACATGCAACGATTGTTGACGGTGGCATTGTTGACATCAATGAAACTGGTGGTCTTTGGTTACCTTACGATGACCAAGGAACCGCCACTGGAAGCACCACAATTCTGGACAAAGGCGTTTTGAATCATTATCTCCACAATAAAGGCACAGCTAAGAAGTTGGGACAAAATCCAACTGGCAATGCAAGGGCTGTCACTTTTATGTATCCGCCTATTCCACGAATGACTAACACCTACTTTACACCAGGTGATTTGAATGGCGAAGAAGAGGCTCTTGAACTGTTAGGCACTGGAATCTACGCGCTTCAAACTTACGGTGGTCAGGTCCAAGGAGATGGTTCCTTCCTCTTCAAGGCAATTAGAGGATACTATGTAGAGCATGGTGAAATCAAGTATCCTATTAGAGAAGTTTCTCTATCAGGAAATATCCTTGAATTACTCGGGAAGGTTGAAGGAGCTACAAAAGAACTGAAGATCCGGTCGGGGTACTTCGGCGGATGTGGCAAGGGTGGTCAATCCCCCCTTCCAGTTGGACTCGGAGGTCCCAAGCTCGTCATAGATGGCGTGACTTTTGGAGGTCAAGCATAGGAGGAAATGATTATGGATTATGATACAGTTAAGGATGAATTGCTTTCAGTTGCAGATGCTGGATTGAAACACGCTAAAACGCTCAATCCTGCTGCTGAGTGGGAGGTTTACATCATCTATGAAAATAGTGCCGAAGCATTGATAGAACAAGGCGTCGTATCTGCTAAAGATGGAGCTACTGCAGGAAATGCAGTGAGAGTTGCCATCGGAAAGAGTGTTGGTTTTGCTTGTGCATCTGGTGTTAGCGAAGACCGAATTAATTTGAGCGCAAAAGAAGCTCTTGCTATCATCAACAGCGTTAAGGTTGAAGATGAGCGATTCAAGGGATTTTGCGATGCAAAACCACCAAGTAAAGAAGGCCCCTTTGACAAGAAGATACTTGATCTGGGCATTGCTCAGCTGATTAGAGATTCTGAGGCGATTGCCAATGAAGCAAAGGCAGTTGATGAACGCATTACGTTCACATCGGGTAAAGCTGAAACAAGTTGGGGCGGCTATGCTGTTGCTAATACTCGCGGGGTTCGTGGTGCTACAAGATACGGTCATTGTGCTGCTGAAGTCAATGTTCAGGCCATGGAAGGGGAAGAACGAAAGGAATCATTTGATTTTGACATATCAATTGACCGTCTTTACAACATTGATGGGCTAGGAGAAAAAGTATCTAGACAAGCAATTGACCTACTAGGAGCAAAGAAGGTTGATGTTACTGAAAAGATGACTACTATCTGGACACCAATACCTGCAGCTACCTATATCCTGTCAAGTCTAGGAGAATCTGTTTTGGGACGTCCTGTTGTAGAAGGTATTTCACCATTGTGCGATATGATTGGTGATGCTGTTGGCCCATCATCTTTTTCAATCGTCGATGACGGTCAGAGTAAAACGGGTTTAGGAACAAACGCTATTGATGGAGAAGGAATGCCCCAGAAACGCAACCCAATAATTGAAAATGGTGTGCTGAAGAATTTCCTCTTCGATTCTTATTATGGCAGTGCTTTTGGCGTAGAATCCACTGGCAACAGCAGTAGAGGTGGTGGGATGTTCGGGGGAAGCGTTCCTTATGAAACCTCACCTGCTGTTTCCACAAAATGGCTGGAAGTCAGTCCTGGAATAAAAAACGAGGAAGACCTTATCTCCTCTGTCGATGGACGAGCTATCTTGATTCATGGGTTCCCAATAGGCATTTTCCATACAAGCGTAGCTACTGGTGAATTTTCTGTTGTATCTTCCTCTGCGTATCTTGTTGAGAATGGCGAGAAGAAGTATCCAATTGAACCAGTATCTATTGCAGGGAATTTCTATGAAGGCCTTAAGAATCTAGTCGGAATCGGATCAAATGTTGAGCCAATTCCATTTGGAATCGCGGTCCCAACATTGGTCTTCGACGGCTTTAGTGTAACAGGTTAATCCTGAATGAGTATAGGAGCCTTCGGGCTCCACATACTCACAATCGAATTCCTTTTCAGTAACTTAAAGAGCTGTTTCATTGATATCAAGACTATTCTTGCTTTAAAGGAGGAACAGATTGTGAGTTCGATTAGCGACGCTTACAAGGTACTTGTTGCCGGCGATGAAGAATATGGTTTTGCAATATGTACAAGGCTTGTTGACCGAGAACTGACGGATCCACGAACATTGGCCGTAGAGGCGCTATCCAAGGATTGGCCGGATGATGAATGGACCAAATTCATTACGCTTTCTTCAGTGGGTTCCATGACGACAATCGAGCTTGACCTTGAGCTCCATGGCCCGTGGGTTTGGGAGCTGTACAATGTGATGGACCCACGAGACTATTTTCGTCGCTTTGCAGGTGCAGTAATTGTTGCAAATCCAAGAAGACCGGATGCAATGGCACATATTCCTACACTTGTAGAATCCATCGACAACCATATTGGACACAGAATTCCGATGATGATGATGGTTGATACTTCTCCAGGTCTCAGCGGGCAGGAAATTATATCTGTGGAAGAGCTTGCCAATCAGCTCGATATTCTATTTGCACCAACTGATATTAGCGCAGAGAGCAATTTGGATGAAGTTTTCAAAGAGCTTGCATTCCGTATCAATGAAGCAGCAAAAAAATAATGCGCGCCTACACAGAGGGGAAAAAGCACACCCCCGCATAGGCATTACTTCAACTCTAGGAAAAAAGCTTCGAGTATTTGTCATCCAAATACTGCAGGAATGGTTTTGCAGTAAGGTCTTGACCAGTCACAAGCTTGACAAGGTTTCCAGGATCATGAAGATTGGAGAGCTTGTGTATGTTCTTCTTATGCCACTGAATTGGAGCAATGATTTCACCATTGGCAAGATTTGGTATCCAGTTAGGCAAATCTTTGTTCATTTGTTCGAACCACATTCCATCGAAGACATTACCCAATGCATAGCTTGGGAAGTACCCATAGAGTCCACTGCCCCAGTGGGTGTCCTGCATAACTCCTTCACTATCTGATTTGATTTCCAAACCAAGATACTCCTCATATTTCTGATTCCATATCTCCGGTAATTCAGAAACCTGAATCTTCCCTGAAAAGAGGTCCTGCTCGATTTCGAATCGAATTATTATGTGCAATGAATATGTGACTTCATCAGCTTCAATTCGAATTTTAGACGGGGTCACCAAGTTCATAGCCTGACCAAAGATGGCTAGCGGAATATCCGAGAATGCATTTCCTGTTAGTTTGTTGAGTCGAGGCAGATAGAATTCCCAGAATTCTGGTGTTCGCCCAATCATATTCTCTATGAATCGTGATTCTGATTCATGAATTCCTGAACTGGCCGCCCCACCAAGCGGTTGGTATATCCAATCCTGATTCAGGTTTTGCTCATAAAGGGCATGTCCAGCTTCATGAAGAATTGCAAAGACCGCTGAATCAAACTTGTTTGTGTGGTATTTCACGGTGATTCTCACATCGTCATAGTATCCAGTTGTAAATGGATGCTCGACTTCATCTATTCTCCCTCCTGCCTTCGCAGATGAGATATCATAGCCAACAACATCGCATAGATCAGCTGCAATTAACCGCTGAACATCTACAGGAATCTCTGTGCTCAGAAACGTCGTATCAACATTGGATGTTAACTCAGCAAATTTTTTGGTCATTGGAACGAGACCGTTTCTTAATTCAGCGAAAACTTTGGAAATTACATTGGCAGTCATCTTGGGTTCGAAATCATCTATCATAGTGTCATATATTGTCGAAGTTCCCTTGATATCCTGCAGGAGTTCTGCCCTACTGATGCTGAGATCCACAATCTTTTGAAGCTCAGGTTCAAACATCTCCCAGTCGTTTCCAGCCCTTGCCTTTTTCCAGGTCTCTGTCGCCACTGCCTGTTGACGAGATAAGTCACCAACAAGCTTCTCAGGGAGCATTGTTTGTTCATTGT
>CAYMLT010000139.1:0-7932 GCA_964391265.1 uncultured archaeon | reverse complement strand
TGGAATTAGGGAAGCTCATGATGCTTCCACAGCATGGGCCATTTTGGTTTCGATTGCCTGTATTATGGTGCTCATGTGGACATTCATACAGGTTCATTGACGACATTAAAAGAATGGTATGAGTACAAAGGCAAGAAGTCCAATTAGGGCACCAAACTTATCCAATGTGCTCCCAATGAGCAACCTTTTCTCGTCGTTTGGACCTGTAAGAGGAGCAATACCTGCACCTGCGACCACACCTGAACCCAAGATGAGGAATGGCCAAAGAACTAAACCCGCAAAGTCAAGGTACCAGATGAGAATGTAGCAAGTAACCCCTATAAAATTCAGAAGCGCCGCAACTCCAGCAGCAGTCCTGTATCCATATACTCGAGCTATAGTGCGCACATCGCGAAGCGCATCACCCTTTACATCTTCAGAACCCTTGATAGTTTCACGCGCTTGTAGAATCATAAAGGCGGTAATGAAGAAGAGCCAAGTCGGTATTGGAAATACTATGTTTCCTACGGTTTCACCGTACACGAGAGTGCCATAAACTACTCCAAATGCAAAAGAGAAAGCTACCATGAAATTGCCGGCAATACCGAGCTGCTTGACTTTCGCCGCATAAGCATATCCAATTACGAGGAACACGATAACAACAACCGTTCCGATTATTCCATTTAGAAAGGCAGAGATAACTCCCAGAATACTGAGAAGTCCAACGTAAATCCAAGCCTGCTTTATCGACATTCTTCCACTTGGCAAAGCACGATGCGGTCTGTTTATTTTATCAATTTCGATATCGAAAATATCATTTACAACATTACCCCCTGCCGCTACAAAAAAGTAGGTAATGAATGCATAGATGAACTGCATAGTCAGGGCGGATGCATCTACAAAGCCAGTATCGACTTTAGCAGCAATCGCAATTCCAGCAATAACCGTAAGCCCTCCGATGATACAGTTTTGAGGCCGTATTATTGATAGAAACGCCTTAGGGTCAGTTTTTCCTTCTTGTGGGAAAACTTGATTTTCAGGGGAACCCATCGTGAATCTCCATTTGGTGAATTTGTAGATGTGATTAAAGCATTTCGGGAACATGAACAACGTCACCACCCAATGACTCATATCATGCAAATCAGCAAACTCCCTTAGGAGATGGTGTTCTTGCTAGAAGATCTTCCAAAGGAAACTCTACTCAAAGTCATAGATGCTTACGCGAAAGCATGGCAAGCCATGGATGGTGCATATTTTCTCGCATTGGAAAAGAAGTATGGAATAGACGTCGCCATTGAGATGGATAAGGAAGCATGGCGTATTTTCTCGCCAATTGAAGCCAAGAGAATTATGAGAGAATTCGGATTGTCAGAGAATGGAGGCTTAGAAACTCTGGAGAAAGCACTTGGATTCCGGGTGTATGCCGCTTTGAACAAGCAATCAACGTTGAGAAAGGAGGGCAATACCCTGATTTTTACAATGGAGGCTTGCAGAGTACAGGTTGCAAGGAATCGCAAGGGACTTCCAGATTTCCCATGCAAACAAGTTGGTGTTATTGAATACGAGGAGTTCGCAAAAACAATAGATCCTAGAATTAAAACAAAGTGTAATTATTGCCCACCAGACGATCATCCCGAAGACGCATATTGCCAATGGAAATTCACATTGGAGGAATGATGTCCTGAAAGATGTTCTATTTGGACCTGCAGGATATCCTCAGGAAGCACGAGGAAACACCAAGAAAGTTTTCGAGATGATCCGAGAAGCAGGACTTACCGCCCTTGAGTATGCAGCGGTCCATGGTCTTCGGACCAGTGAGGAAAAGGCACGATTGATTGGAAAGTATGCAACAGATAATGGAATTACAATGAGCCTTCATGCGGCATATTACATTAGTTTGGCATCCGCAAATATGGAAACAAGAGAGAAATCAAAACAGAGATTGATCAAGGCGTTGACGTTTGCTCCTTTGATGAAGGTCAAGAGAATAGTTTTTCATGCAGGCACTCATGGAGGGTTATCAGATAATGAAGCCCATTCTGTTATCAAGAGTGCGCTTCAGGAGGTCTGGGATGAAGCGGGACACCTTGGAGATGGCGCCCTCTTAGCCCCAGAGATTGCAGGGAAAATCAAAGCCTTTGGGTCTGTTGAAGAGCTAATTAGATTGTGTTCAGATCTTGAAGGAATAATTCCGACTATTGATTGGGCACACCTCTATGCGCGGAGTCAGGGAGAGATAAATGATAAGGAGAGTTATCTCAAAATTCTTCAAAGATTTGAAGATGGATTGGGAAGAAGGTTTGTTAATAATATGCACTTTCATATCAGTGGTATCGAGTATACAAAAGCAGGGGACTCAAAACACCGACCATTGGGCTCAGAATGGGGACCAGATATCTTGCCTTTAATGGAAATAATAGATGAGGTTGGTTACAGGCCAACATTCATTTCGGAATCGACTGAGCCAATAAGAGGTGCACTATACGCCAAATACTTACTCGAAGAATTGGAGAATTCTAAAAAATGACAGACCTTGTTTTTATCTTTGGAAAGAATTGGATGCTATCGCTTGCAGAACTCATAGTGCATCTGGAAGATAAAGGTCTGCTTCGAGAACTCAAGGATTACTCCAAAATGGGAGCAGTTGTCAATACGACTCGTCCGGTCAAGGATGGCGATATTCTTGACATTCAGGGAGCTCTAGGAGGTTGCTTCAAAGTGGCACGCCTAGTGCATACCTATCCGTTGAAGCTGTTGGAGGATGCATTTCCGAATAAAGGAACTGCAAAGAGAGCGGCCCGGAATATTTTAGAGAACTTACCCTGGTTGCATGATGTCTTTGGGAAGCCACAAGGCAAGAAGATAACCTATGGAGTATCTACTTATCCTTCACAGACTAAAGTGGCACCAGCTCATTACCTTCATTTTACGAGAGGAATGAATGAATACATCAAGAAACAATTACTCGAAAAGGGAGCTAGAAAGGCAGATTATATTGTGTATGACAAGCCAGATAAACGCGATTCTCGAAGAATCAATACATCTCTTTGGCCTCATACTATTGCCAAGCACAAGCTCATCAAACGCCCTAATGCAGAGGTACTTGCGGTTTTTACTGAGTCAGGTGTATATCTTGCTCGAACTATTGCAGTCTACGATTCGATGCTACAACAATACAGAGATGAATCTCGACCATTTATTTCGACGGAAATAAGTACAAGCCCAAAGGTCTGCAGGACGCTGCTAACTCTAGCAGGTGCAAAGCCAGGAGATACCGTCTTGGATCCTTTCTGTGGGTCAGGAACACTACTGATGGAGGCAGCTCTTCAGGAAATGAAATGCATCGGCATTGATATCGACGGCAATGCAGTTTCAGGAACTCAGCGCAATCTATTATGGCTTGGGAAGGACCTCGGTTCGCATATTGATTTCTCAATACAAAAAGGAGACGCGCGAGAAGCAGACAAAATAGTTCATTCACAAGTTGATGCTATCGCATTTGAACCGCATCTAGGACCATTGTTTCGAAAGCGTCAGAATTGGAATGAAGCTGAGAAGATTATTGAAGATCTCACGCTTCTTTATCGTGCCACATTGAAGGCAGTCGGAAAGATTCTGAGATCCGATGGAAGAATAGCTATGACTCTCCCAGTGATTCTAACGCATAAGGGCGATATTTCAATTGATATAAAGCAGATGCTGAAGGGTACTGAATTTGAGGTTTACAAGTTACTGCCTCAGCATGTTTTCCACAAAATCGATATGAGCAAGCGAGAGATAGATATCAATCCTAATAGAACTATACTTCCTGAAAGAAAGCGCGGGCAAATAGTACAACGTGCAATAGTTATGTTGGGCAGAGGCTAGAAGAGGTAACGGATAACATCGTCTAGGATGGCATAGGTTTCCAATCGTCCGAGGTCCCGTTTCACATAGGGCATTGCGTGGTCGAATATCATGTTTCGAAAGGCAGCCTTGCCAGATACTTCTTTTGCCGAGTTTGCAACAATTCTGAGAAGGTCTTCGAGACCTGCACGGAGTTTGGTGTAGTTCGCATTATATACATCAATTCCAAGAATCTCAATACCCTTATCATCTATAACAACCTCCGAGAGACAGGTATTGGTTTCTTGAACAGGTTCTGCAAGCTCTTTGATTCTTTTTATCAGCTTGGATCTAGTTTTCTTATCCACCTTCACTTTCAAAATTGCCCTGAATAGATGGCTATAGACTTCGAGACAATCCATCGTTTTTCCAGCCACAAGTGCTTCATCGGTTTCCTCGTACTGTGTAACTAGCTCATCTACAAAGTTGCCAAAACCACTGAAGGTCGATGGACTTCCTTGCCAATCGTTCAGTACATTCTCTACAGTTTTCTCAGGAGGAACGACTTTTCGCATGAATTCGTTCAATCCATATTCAAGGATGAATCGCATATGCCCAACACGAGCGGCTTTTGAAACAACCATCACGAAGAGGAGGTGTTCGTTTTGCTGCCAGACGTACCGACTATTCTCGGTATCAATAATACGTAGATTCTCATGTGATGCTTTGTCGATAAATGTGTGAGTAGCAGACAAAAAAGGAGCTATCAGATCCATATCAATCTCGATTCCACTATAAGCTCTTGATACGATATTCCTGCCTGTCTGGCGTTCAATCAACCAAATCCCAAGAATCGTTCTCTTATCAGACATATCTGAGCTCCACTCTGTTGTGACATTGGGTTTTGATAAGATTATGTATGATAATCCTAGTGCTAGGTTAGCTACTTCGAATATGAATTTCGACATTTTTTCAGAGGGATACTGGTGGTCCTATAGTGTGACACAAAAGCAGTTCCATGGCGCTTGCCATCATTATTGAGAAATGAAGAGATGAGATGGGGTAGAACCCCATCCATCTAGGTTGGAAACGATATTTCATGAAATCTCAGGTTGTTGAAATTCCAAGTTTTTCTACCATTTCCTTGTAGCGATTACGCACTGTCACCTCAGTTACCCGCGCAGTTTTCGCAATTTCCAGTTGCGTCCTACGTGAGCCAGTCAGAATACTCGCGACGTAGATTGCTGCTGCAGCCATTCCCTTCGGGTCTTTCCCAATTGTTAGCCGTTGCTCTTTCGCCAATTGAAGAATGTCGATTGCTTTCTTCTTTGCCTCTCCTGGAATTCCTAATTCAGTACCGAATCGGTGTATAAAGTCGATTGGTGATGCAAATGGTACTTTCAAGTTGAGGTAGCGAAGAATCAGCCGTACACATAGACTCAGTTCTTTCCGAGTGATGTGAATGTGCTCGCAAACCTCCTCAAGCGGCCTCGGTACCTGATGTACTCTACATGCAAGGTACAGGGATGCTGCAATCATCCCAAGAATAGTACGGCCACGAGTCAATCTTTTGCGAAGGGCTTTCCTGTAAATGACGGCGGAGGTTTCTCGAATCGAGTACGGGATACTCAATTGAGAGCTTATTCTGTGCAATTCGGTCATAGCGACTGCGAGATTGCGTTTGTCAGAAGAGTGAACCTTGGTGCGTATCTGCCACTTTCGTAGCCGGTGTATCTGCGCTCTTCGAGTCGAAGTCAATTTTCTTCCTGAGGCATCAACGTTCTGTCGACCTATGATGGTAGTTAGACCCTGATCGAATTTGCTCCAGTCCATCGGGCCTCCTACTCTCTGACGAGAATTTTGCTCATCAGCTGTAAAGGCACGCCATTCTGGGCCCATGTCGATTGATCTATCTGACAGAACTAAACCACAATTGGAACATATCACTTCCCCACGTGTATGATCAATATACACGCTTTCTGAAGAACAAGCATTACAAACATAGCTGGTCGCACCAGTGGACTCTTTCTGCTTCTTAGATTTCGCTTGTCTACTGGCCAGTCCAATCATCTCCCTGCAGTTTCACCGGGGGAAGTGAAGCTGCTACTAGAGCATGTGTTACCAATGATGCATTTTCTCAAGGCGTTTGAGGAAACGCTTCGTGATGTAGGCGCTTTGGCTATTATTCTCTGAAGAGAGAACTGTCTTCCTGAGCCGACAAAGATAAATAAGGCTTTGCACGGTTTATATTAATAAATTAGATGATTGTTTAAACTAATCATATATCTGTTTTTGATACATCGGATATAAGCAATGTATCGATATTGGACATTCACATTAGTGAATTGTCAGAATCTGTAACTCCTTCCCTATAATTGAAGCTTGGGAAAAGGTGAGGACAATTCGAGCACATCGTTTATGAAGAGAAAACATATGAGATTCATGGCCATGGAGAGGTCTCAATGATGAATGGCACAGATGTACAAAATCCTTGGAAAGCCTTCTTTGAAGAAGGAGCAAATCTACTGGCAAGTGCTGCGGCAGTAAGAATTGAGACTATTCGACGATTTATTGAGGTGCCCCCGGACCCAAAGTTAGGCGACCTTGCTACAACAATCGCATTCCATCTAGCAAAAGATCTTAGGAAGAATCCAGCTCAAGTCGCTAGCGAGATAGTTGACAAACTCATTCCACTGATAAAAGAGAACGATCTAATTGATAGAGTCGAATCAAAGGGGCCCTACATCAATCTATTCTACAATAGAGGAAAATATGCGAAATGTACACTTGAGGTAGTTGAAAAACTATCTGATAATTATGGAAAAAGTACCAGTTATGCTGGGAATAGAGCACTGATTGAATCCCCAGCAGTAAATCCTTCTAAACCATGGCACATTGGTCATACACGGAATGCCGTGCTTGGAGATACATTAGGAAACGTTCTCAGCGCCGCAGGATGGGATGTTATCAAACTAGATTACATTAATGATCTCGGTCTTCAGATAGCTCAGTTAACATGGAAGCTATTGCAGATTGGAAATAAGGAAACTGAAGACAAGTATGACCACTATCTGGGTCACCTCTATGTTGAGGTTCAAAAAGCATTTGATACAGATGAAGAGGTGAATCAGGAAATCAGAGAGGTTTCCAGAAAGCTGGAGGACCTTAGTTCTCGAGAAGCCCAAGCCAGCCTTGAGATGGTGACAAGGTGTGTGAAAGCACAATATCAGACGGCGTATAGGCTTGGTATCGATCATACTTATCAAGTCTGGGAAAGCGCAATTGCTCACAGCGGATTATTGGATGCTGCAAAGGAAATGATGCTCAAGGCTGACAGCATTACCATGGAAAATGAAGGAGAAAACGCAGGATGTATTGTTGCCAAGTTGGAAACCCTAGAAGAGTTCAAAGATATGCAGAATCCAAACAAGATTCTATTCAGGTCCGATGGTACACGGACATACACCGGAGCAGATGTGGCAACACAGCTATGGAAATTCGGTATCATCGAAGACCCCTTCAAGTATCAGCTTTTTGAGAAACAACCAAATGGTATTGAAATATTCAGAACATCGCTTCAAGGAGATGACCACTCTCTAGGAAAATTTGATGCCGTCTTCAATGTCATCGGGGCAGAGCAATCGCACCCGCAGAGATTGATTTATGTCATCCTTGGTCTCTTAGGTTACAAAAAGCAGAGTGAGAATTCACATCACATAGGGTATGAATTTGTTGGGCTGGAAGAGGCAGACTTTTCGGGAAGAAAAGGGACTTGGATTGGATACTCGCTTGACGTGGTTTTGGATAGAGCTTATGATTTAGCCCGTGAAGAAGTAGCCAAAAGAAACCCAGATGAGAGTGATGAATTCAAGGATGAAGTTGCTGAGAATGTTGCAGCTGGAGCGGTGAGGTATTTTCTATTGAACGCATCGCCTGACAGAAAAATCACATTCAGCTGGGAGAAAGCACTGGATTTCAATGGAGATGCTGCACCTTATCTTCAGTACTCTCATGCTCGAGCTGCAAGAATCTTAGAGAAAGTTGAGTCGGACCCATCGGCAACATCAAATTTGGAATTGCTTACTCAAGATGCTGAATTTTCTCTGATCAAAGCGATTGCAAAACTTC
>CAYMLT010000138.1:0-7943 GCA_964391265.1 uncultured archaeon | reverse complement strand
GCACCTACACCTGGTCTCTCAGCAAGGTTTCGGCAGACAACAATGGTACCTCCTTGCATTTTTGCTCCTGCAAGATTTCCTACATTGCCTTTTACTGCAAGGAATCCCTTGCGCATTTGAGATGCTGCTTCTCTTCCAACATTCCCTGCTACATAGACACGACCGCCCATCATTCCTTCGAGGCTGCCGCGATATCCTGCGCAGAGCCGGTCGGCAGCATCTCCTTCTACCTGGATGTTGCCTCCCACCATCTCTGCAGCAGCCCAAGTATCAACAGAACCTTTGACGTGTATCCTGCCTGCAATCATTTCTGCACCAAGATACATGCCTACATCGCCATTAACGGTGATTTTACCCCCGTTCATGCCCTTTCCAATCATCTTCACTTTCTTGAGGTCACCTTCCACAACAATCTCGGTATCATCAGGAGTTTCTCCTGCTTCGCCCTTGATGTCGAAAAAGTCCTTCAGCTCAAGCATCTGATTTCCTTGAAGGACTGGAAGTTTCCCAATCTCATCCAGACTCTTGCCTGCGAAGTGACTGGGTGTGACTGTGTCCGCCTCAATAGGCAAGTCAAGCGTGGTTTTTAGAGTAAGATTCACAGTCATATGCCTAACCAACTCAAAGAATTCTGATTACTACCCTCCCTCATAAATATGATGCATTTTAGGGGAAGGCGGAACAAAGAAATGGTGGAAGTGTAATCATTTGAGATTGGTTAAGGTTGATAATCTTGGAGATAAACGGCATACCCATCGAGGATACATTTGCTGAAGCATTCAGTATGCACATGAACCGTACCATTATCACTGCCTACAGTGAAGAATGGGCTCGCGTTACTGCGACTGAAGCAACTGGATTTGGTACTTCAGTCATCATGGCACCCGCAGAGGCTGGTATTGAATACACCATGAAAAAGAGTGAAACCCCTGACGGTCGACCTGGTGTTAGAGTGATATTTGCAACTGGAAAAGGCGATGCACTTGAGAAACAGCTACTTGCCAGACTTGGACAGTGTGTTCTGACAAGCCCAACTGCTTGTGCCTATGATGCCACTCCAAAGGTCAAAGAGACCTATCGCATTGGAAAACTAGTATCAATGTTCGGTGACGGGCATCAGATAAAGAAGGGTCCCATCGATGGCAGGATTCTATGGATGGTGCCCCGAATGAGTGGAACCTTTGTTATTCAGGAGAACTTTGGGAGGACCAAAGGAGTCGCTGGCGGCAACATAATCTATTCGTGTCGCGATATCAATTCTGGAATGGACAGTGGAATGGCTGCTATCAAGGCAATCGAGAAGGTTGAGGGTGCATACACACCGTTTCCAGGTGGACTTGTAGGTTCAGGATCAAAACCATCATCGCGATACAAGGGTATGTTTGCATCTACAAACGAGCGATACTGCCCTACCCTTAGAGCTATGGTTCCAGATACGTTGATTCCTGAAGGTGCAGAGTTTGTTCAAGAGATAGTTATCAATGGTCTTACGGAGGAAGCAGTTGCTGAGGCAACCAAGGTAGCGATTCAGGAAGTCTGTAAGTTCGATGGCGTTATGAAAGTGAGTGCTGGAAACTACGGTGGAAAACTAGGTAAGTTCCAGATACATTTGCATCAATTAGGTCTATAATCATTATCCTCTGTGAGAAAGTCTAGTCTTTCTCGCTGAGAATTCTTACTGCCTTTTTGGCTTTCTTCGAAACCACATTAATATCGCTTGCAATATATGATTCAGCGAATTCACGAGCTTTCTCTCGTAACTCAGGATTATCTTCAAAGCTGATCATTTCCTCTACTAGAAAGCCCACCCGATTCCCCGGCAAATTCTCCGCTGTACCAATAAGACTTGATAGAATCTCAGGTGCTCGATTTGGAAATTTCTTTGCCATCTTACCAAGTGACCTAATCGAGTGCCCCTGAAGTACTATGCTCCTATCGTGTAGAAATTCAGAAATCTTCTCGATGTATTCCGCCGTTATGCCTTTCCTATCTACTTGTACAAGATTCCCAAGAGTGCATACTGCTTCCCATCTTAGTACTGGCGCCTTGGCCTCTAGATTGGTAGCGAACAAATCGACATGAGGGTACAACAATTCTGGTCTGTCTTCTGACAAGAAGGACGCAAGCTCAGCACATCCACTCTGCACTTTTTTCTTCTCAGATTGCAGCCCCTCAAGAATAGTATTCAGGTACCGAGAAGGATTCTTCGAAATATGTTCAGAGTAGAGGTCCTTTGGTCTTGTTCCTTCCTCCCATTTTCCATCCAATACTGCAAGTATATCCATCAAATGTAATCTCCTATCCTATTACTTATGAAGCCTAGAATGACATTGGTTTTAGGCTTTCTATATTCGCTAAATGTTGAACGAAATCATCAAGCGCATGCTTTCTTTCATCGTCAGACATCCTTACTGGTGCCCACACAACATAACGAGGTAATACATCAAAACCAGTGAAGTATAGCATTCCATGCTCAATGTGGAAGAGTATTTTGTCAATGCTCCCATTTCTACCATTTTCGCCATAGGATGGTTCTGGCCCTCCAGTTGTGAGTGACAGCATAGCACGTTTGCCTCTAAAGACTCCCGTATCGTATACTCTTCCTCCTCCATATGCAAAACCCATTGCAAATACTCTATCCACCCATCCTTTCAGAACTGCAGGGAGGGAGAACCACCAGAGTGGGAACTGGAAAATCAGCATGTCTGCCCATTGTACTTTTTCCTGCTCGGATTGAATATCGTCAACAAACTGAGCACTTTCAGCTGCATTGACTTGCTCTAGTTGATATTTCAGATAGTCGGAATTCTTTCTTGCAGTGAAATCATTGGCATCAGCAAGTGCCTTGAAGTTCATTTCGTAGAGATTGGACACCTTCACTAAGTGTCCATGTTCTTCAAACCACCTGACTGCAATATCCTTCATTGCAGAATTGAATGATTTGGTTTCGTGATGTGCATGCACAATGAATATTTTCAGCTGAAACCCTCCGTTGAAAAGCACGATACTTATCCACACACATAGTAATTGCCCGGATTAAGCTTATGGAATAATTGCAAATCGTATCTCTTCGAAACCTTTATCTCAGATTTTCAATCGCAATCCGAATACGGAAGCCCTAGTAGCTCAGACTGGTTAGATCGCCTCCTTGGTAAGGAGGAGGCCGCGAGATCTCGATTCATTTGGAATCGGAACGCGAATTCAAATCTCGCCTAGGGCTCCACTCTCATTCTGTTTTATGAAATCACTATCAATATCCGAAGAGGTCATACCCCTAGCAATTTTTGCAATCTCATCTGAGCCATCAGAAAGCATGAAAAGAATCACATAGACTTCCTCCGTGGTATACTTTTTTCTAGATTCGTCACTCATTAAGAATCTCCAATAAACGATAATTTCTCGATAAATCAATTCTTTTATCTAATATCGCTTGGATTTGGATACTCTTGCTGTTTCGCCTGATCTGTATCCTCCGTGTTATTATTAGGACCATCCATTAATTTCTGAAGCTTCGGACCTGCTTGCATGATAAGTATCATGAGAGGGATTTGAATAATGGGTGCTATCGCGGCTGGAAGCACTGATAGACCACCGAAAGTTGAAATTGCAAGTGCAATGGTGAGACCATGACTCTTTGCTGTCACTGTGTAACCTAAAGCAATTGTATCACCATAATCAAAACCACTATACTTTGAATATATTACTGAAAGAAGGAACAGAATCGGATAGATAATGATAATCCCAACAATAACAATGAAAATCGAATTCAGATGAGAGATAATAATAGGTGCTTCCCTTGCCATAATGATGAACACAATTCCAAACATTCCAATACTTGAAATGGGAGGTAATGCTGGCTTTACTGAGTTCAGCAGTTGCTGTCCTTTGTATCGTAATATCGCAAATCTAGTTAGCACACCTACAACCAATGGAATCGCCACATATACAATCAGACTATTCATGAAAAGAGTCATTGGTACAGTTACTATCGTTCCTACAAGCGTAAGTGTCCAGAATGGAATAAAAAAGAAGCTAAGAATGTAACTGAGTGCCACGGCCGTCAGCGCAGTTTCTGTACGGCCATGAGCAAGTCCTGTCCATGCTACAACCATAGGAGCAGCTGGAACCGAGAGTTTGAGAATGAATCCCACAGCGAGAAGTGGGTCTATCGGGTTTAGAAACTGAGCGTAGAATGCAGCTGCAAGAGGTGCAAATACAAAATTCAATACAACTATTGAAGAAATGAGGCGAATATTTGTCAAATCCTTGCGCAGACTGCTTGGGTCAATGTTAATCAATGGTGGGTATAACATTGCAAAGACCGTAATAGGAATCAACACATCTAGACTTTGGCTCGCATCAGGAAATTCTAATCCAAACAATATTCCAGTGGTGATTGAAACCGCAACAAGTGGGGCCAACCACGTTCTCAGTAGCCCAGAGATTCTTTGTAGTTTTGTATTCAAGGGAATTGCCTCAATAAGAACATCGTAATATCGAAACATCTCGATTAATAAATATAATGTTGTGGAATAATGATGACATTTACACCGAAACGATTATGTTACGTTTATCAATCCAAACATTGGTTACAATAATACTCCTCAAATGAGAAAGTTCAAATCTCGCCTGGGGCTCCACTTCTTCCATCATTTCCTTTTCTACAACTGCTTCCTAATCTGTCTGAACTGAAACGACGAATCTGCAAGTAGCCAAATCGCAACTGCAACAATCATCCAAAGGGGCAATGGCTGTGATGTAAACACGTTCCAAGTATTCGGAACATAAGAAAGATGATCCATCAAATGAGATGCTATCATAAGAGGTAAAGTCGCTAAATCTAGAAGAATACGATATTCTCTAAACGCTTCAAGTGACCTAGAAGGAAACGATCGATTATCTTGTAGGACCAATCTAAATAAAAAATAGCCAGACAAGACGAATACTGTTCTTATACCCATCACTCACCACAACCAGTTTCGTATAAGCACCTGAGAGTATTCAGCCTAATTCTAGAACTGCTATGCGTCCATCTTCTCAATCTTGAATACTACTGGCTTCAGTCCATCACCACAGGGTTGGTAAGTGTACCCAGGTGCTGGGAATTCATAGTCGCCACCGTTGAAATACACCATCAAAGTAGTGTAAAGATCCTGCCAAGCGCGTCCACACAGTCCCTCAGGTCTGTCGAGATGATGGTCCATGATGAATTCTTCACCTACTTCATGACCGCATGCTGGAATTGGATTGCCATTCCATGTAATTCCATGGTCAGGGCCAAACACGTCTTCTGTAGTGAATTTCCTTACAACTGTAATTTTTACATTAGGACTCATTCTTCTTTCTCCTAGTATCTTTCCTTATCCACACAAAAATGGAATTTGGCTTTTAGTAGTTACACAGCACGCAACGAAATGAGAATGGCTTTGGCTGATGCTTTATTCTGCGCCTACCCAATCTGGAGAAAATCGAAGTCCACAGACTGCGTCTCTGCCATGGCCATACTGTTCTGTTGAGTTGAGGTATGCTTGCGTTTGTTCAATAAACTTGGTCAACGTAGCAGGATTCACACTCAATTCAACTGTAAAATCATCAATGATGAAGGGTTCGTTGTCCATTGCATCAAAACCGAGCCTGACAACAAGCATATCCTGCCATTGAATCTGCACTCCGTTTTTCTTTCCGAAAGACACATGGTCAAAGTCTGTAGGTGGATTACACTTGTACTTCTTTGTTCCCTTTCCGTACGTCTGCGCCAATGACAATAGAGCCTGAAGGCTTTCACTTAGAGTTCTAAGGGCATCATCATCGCCCATGATGTATACCTCATCCCTCCACTTGTCGTTTCTTTCATCCTTAACACGCCAGATTTGGAAATTAAGGTCTGTGAATTCTTTCTTATTCCCTAAATCACTCATACTATGATCTCCTGTGCTAGCTGGTAGCATTTTCACAATTCTTCAATAGGTCATCTGTATCATCACTGGTGTCCTGTCTCAAATCGTCAGACGCTCTCAGTTTCAGTAATGCATTTACAACAAGATAGCTGCCCACAATCGACAGTCCGATAATCCCAATGATTAGGCCTATAATGAATGTCAATACTTGATTGATCATGTAGTATTCAGAGGTAGCAGTTAAGATGGTAAGCAGGGACATTGGAATCGTGAGTATCCCTATCCCAGTGCGGAGTTCCGCAAGATAGGTTCTTTTTTCAGCTTCAATTGTTCGTATTACCGATAAAGAAGTTCTCACATCACCTGTTTCTCGTGCAATCTTTGCTATCTTTCTAATGTCGTCCTTTCCCAAACCGCTCACCGTTCATCTAGTAGACTATCTTTTCGAGCATTCATCTTTTTCTTGGCGACGAGTTTACGTGCTTCATCCGGACCTACAAGTTCGGATATTCTCTGTAATGCCTCCGGGTCATCCTCACGGTCCAGCCATTTCTCAATCTGTTTGTATACTTCTGGCGATAGGTCCTTGGCGAGTTTTTTTTTGCGTTCCTTCTTTCCAAGATTTAAATCATCGGGACCAAGCAGGCTCATATGATGCACCTACGTAATTCTCAGGGACTAATGTTATGACCTTTCCTCTTATGTAAGAATGTAAGAAATGAAAAAAGGGTGTTCGTACCCAAATCCTGATAGGAATTTACTATGTCCAACCAAAGCTCAAGAAATCTACCGTGGTGGAAGAAGACCACCGTCTATCAGATATATCCTCGAAGTTTCAAAGATAGCACTGGCAATGGAATTGGCGACATTCTTGGAGTTATCTCAAAATTGGACTATCTTCAGGACCTCGGTGTTGAAACAATCTGGTTCTCTCCTTTTTTTGCTAGTCCTCAGGCTGACCATGGATACGATATCAGTGATTTTCGCAGTATAGCATCAGAATATGGAACAATGGCTGACTGTGAGCGACTCATACAAGCGATTCACAATCGCGACATGCACATTGTCTTGGATGCAGTATTGAATCACACTAGTGACCAACATTCATGGTTCATTGAATCCAAGTCAAGCCGAGATAACCCAAAACGCGACTGGTATATCTGGAGAGATGGCCAAAAGCCTCATGGAAAGAAGCCTCCCAACAACTGGCATTCATTTGTAGGAGGGTCTGGATGGCACTATGACAAGCTGACTGACCAGTGGTATTGGGCTCAGTTCTTACATTTTCAACCGGACCTGAATTACAGGAATCCCGCCGTCAAAGAAGAGATGTTCAACACCGTTCGGTTTTGGCTAGACAAGGGTGTTGATGGGTTCCGGCTGGACATCATAAATGCTGTATACGAAGATCCTGCCCTCAGGAACAATCCATTTGCATTGAAATTATTCCCCTCAGAAGAGGAATCAAGTGGCTATTTTCAGAATCATATTCATACCGTCAATCATCCGGACAACTTTGAGTTCGTAAAGGAACTTCGGAGTGTGATGAATGAGTATTCTAACCCCGAGAGATTTCTGGTAGGTGAAGTTTCAGCTTCACCTGAAATATTGAAACGCTACTTTGGTGATATAGTAGATGACCAATCCACAGATGGCCTTCACTTGACATTCCAGTTTCAATCATTGAATGCAAAATTAGATGCACTCACTTTCAGGAAAATAGTACAACAATATGAGCAGTGCTTTAGTGAACCCTACACTCCAACGTGGGTGTTCTCTAATCACGATCAGATGCGTCGAATAAGTAAGCTGGGAAATGATATTGCAAAAGCAAAACTGAATGCTACTTTTCAGATGACTGCTAGAGGTGTTCCTTTCATATATTATGGCGAAGAGATTGGCATGTTCAACTCCAAGATACCTCTCCGAGATGGACAGGATCCCGTATCTCATAAATTTAGTTGGCTTCCACAATTCCTTGCTAATTTCTTGACCCGAGGTGGGTCGTTCTCCCTTAATCGTGACGAATGTAGAACTCCTATGCAG
>CAYMLT010000137.1:2931-8006 GCA_964391265.1 uncultured archaeon | reverse complement strand
TTCGGGATTAACATTGATTTCAATCCCCGTGAGGAACTGAAAATCCTGTATCCCTTCAAGTTTGATTTGTTGAAGATCAGAGCCCTCAAGAATGGTGAGTACTAGGAGATCCTTCAGGTCACCAAGAAGTGAGAGGTCGAAAGTTGAACTTTCGAGTATCTCGATTGTTAGCACTTGAGCCTCTGGTGCTGCTGCAACTACATCCTCCACAAGTTCTTTGTCAAAAGAATCCGCAATTGCGAATCGGAACAATCCCTTGATAGATTCTCGTCGAGCTATGCGTTCTGGGGTTAAGTTTTCATCCATTCAATAACCTCGCCCTAGGTGGAATCTAGAGAAGTGCGTACATCTAACATGTGTTAGTTTTGGCTGAGTCTTAATTTCAAAAAGTCTTTAGGAGGTTTGTACTCTTCTATTGGTCCGGATAAATGATGGGTTGAATGGATATGAATGATGAATTAGTACCTGAAGCGCTCAAGAAAGCCTATAGCAGAGAAGAAATAATAGACATTGAAAAGAAACACATTGTGCCTACAGTTGGCCACTACTACAGGGAACCTGTTCTTTTTGTTGAGGGTGAAGGCGCCGTATTGAAAGACAGTGAAGGAAATGAATACATTGACTTGTTCGCAGGCATTTGTACAACAATCACAGGATATGCCCATCCGAAATTAGTTGCTACACTGAAATGGCAAGCGGAGAGGCTAATCTACACCAGCACTTTGTATTCAACAGTCCCATATCCAATATTGGCGGAGAAACTAGTTCGAATTGCACCTCCTGGGCTTTCACAAGTATATATTGTAAATAGCGGCTCAGAGGCAAATGAAGGTGCTCTTTTCATGGCACGAAAATTCACTGACAATCCATACATCATAGCGTGCTCGAGAGCATATCATGGAAGAACAACACTCACCAGAGAATTGTCGTCATCTGGATGGCGCTCAGTTCCTGAAGCACATCCTCCGGGAGTTCGTTTCACATCTTTTGGGCACTGTTATAGATGCCAATTTGGAAAGGAGTATCCAGACTGCGATTTCGAATGTGCCAGATTCTTACGCGATGTGATCAGAACTCAGACCAACAATGCAATTGCGGCATTCATTGCAGAACCAATCCAAGGAGTTGGAGGAATCATTCAACCACCGAAAGAGTATTTCCAGATTGTTCACGAGATTGTGAAAGAATACGGCGGGCTCTATATCTCTGATGAGGTACAGACAGGTTTCGGAAGAACCGGAGGAAAGTGGTGGGGAATCCAGCATTCGGGAGTCGAGCCAGACATCATCACCATGGCGAAAGGATTTGGAGGAGGTCTTCCCATTGCAGGTTTTCTAACAAGGTCTGAATACGCTGAAGATTACAAGATGATTGATGGATTTGCTACTTTCGGAGGAAATCCATTGTCATGTGCAGGAGCAATTGCGGTACTCGAAATAATTGAAGAAGGTGGATACCTCGAGAAAGCAGCTAAGCTCGGAGAATACCTGAAAAGCAAATTGAAGCAAATCCAAGAAGACCATAAAATAGTGGGAGATGTGAGGGGGCAGGGGATGATGATTGGTGTCGAATTGGTGAGAGATAGAAACACCAAGGAACCTGCTAGTCAAGAGATCCTACACGTAATGGAATTGACCAAGGAGAAGGGTCTGCTCATCGGAAAAGGAGGTCTCGATAATAACGTAATAAGAATACAACCTCCACTGGAATTGACGAAGGCTCAAATCGACTCCGCATGCATCATTCTTGATGAGGCATTTACCGAGGCTGAGAAGTCCCTATAATGGGACCTCACCCTCTTGTAAGGTCACCATACGAATCAGGCCGACGGTCTCTATAGAACTGCCATGTGTTACGTACCTCGCGGATGAGATCTAGGTCAATGTCGCCCACTACAAGTTCCTCATTATCGCGGGATCCTTTCACTACCATCTGACCTCTAGGATCTGCAATATAGGAACTACCATAGAACATACCAGTCTTCCACGGCTCTTCCCCAACACGATTAATTGCGGCAATAAAGTATCCATTTGCAACAGCATGAGCTGGTTGTTCAATGCTCCAGAGGTGTTCTGAAAGACCAGCAACTGTAGCAGAGGGATTGAATACAATCTCGGCGCCGTTCAATCCTAGAGCTCGAGCTCCTTCTGGAAAGTGACGGTCGTAGCAAATGTAGAGCCCCACCTTTCCAAATGGAGTACTAAAAACCGGATATCCAAGATTGCCTGGACGGAAGTAGAACTTTTCCCAGAAACCTGGGTCAAGATGGGGAATATGCATCTTACGAAACTTGCCAATCATTGACCCATCAGTATTGAAAATCACTGCAGTGTTGTAGTATACTCCGATTGATTCTTCCTCATACATGGGAGTGATCAGAACCAATTTGTGTTTCTTGGCTAAAGCACTCATTCTCTCTGTGAGTGGACCAGGTATTGGTTCAGCGTATTTGTACCATCGATTGTCCTGCTCGGCACAGAAATACGGACCGTAGAAAAGCTCTTGGAAACAGAGAATCTGCACTTTTTGCTGTTCTGCCTTCATAGCAAATCCTTCATGCTTCCTGATCATCTTCTCAATATTCTCTTCAATAGATGCCTCATTACTGACATCGCCTTCCCATTTTGCCTGGACAAGTCCAATCCGAACGTTACGCATCATAATCTCTCCATCAGAGCAGTACCGTTTGAGTAGCATTCTAAGCTATTCAATCTTTTTGCTTATGTTTGTTGAAGCATACCCAACACTTGAGCAGGTAAGAGGTTCCTATTCTCAATTGTCACGTTTATTATTCTGACATCGGATCGTGAGCGAACTTCATCTTGAAATTCTCCACTCCGAAGTTGAAGAGTTCCCAGAACTCTTCCGGTATCTAGGCATTTACGAACCTCTGGGGCAAATCCGGCAGATTTCAATTCCATGGATGCAATCTCATCTATTATGATAACACCATCGGACTTCCGGGCCCTCTGGAGCGAGGGTATCGCTACTTCATTTATGTGCCCGATACTTACGATGTACTTGCCGACTTTGGGACCATCCGAATTATTAACATGTGCTAGAGTTCCAACCACACCGTCGACTGTTTGAATAGAGAACCCGACTCTGTGTCCGCCAATCCTAAGTTCCAGTGTCCAGAATCCAGATGCGCGTTCCGTTCCTATGGATTCAATCACTCTCTGGATAATCGTGCTCTTTCCAATTCCAGGCTTGCCGGTAAGTAAGATATTCATTTTTAACTTCAAATTGAGTATACCGATTCCATCTAGTAATATCTTTGTGTTAGTTTGTTAGGAAAAACACCATCCTAAACCGATTTATTGAACCGATACAATTGTTTAGAGAGAATAAATCATAATGAGAAGGACATATTCATGCCGTCATATGACTTGATTGTAAAGAATGGAAAAATCATTACCACAACTGAAATAATGGAAGCAGACATTGGTGTTGAGAATGGCAAGATTATTGCTATCGAGAAGGATATTACTTCAGAATCTAGCAACACGATCATTGATGCCAAGGGGATGTATGTTTTTCCTGGAGGAATTGACGTTCATGTCCATCTTCAGCTGCCATTTTCAGGCACCATATCTGCTGACGACTTTGAGAATGGTACGAAGGCAGCCGCATGTGGTGGAGTGACTACAGTTATTGATTTCGCCATTCAGCAAAAAGGAAATACCATCATGAATGCAGTGGAGGCGCGACGGGCTGAGGCGGATCCGAATGTTTGTATCGATTACGGTTTGCATGCAGCAATCACAGATTGGAATGAAACAACCCAGACAGAAATCAAACAGGTCATTGATTATGGAATTCCAACATTCAAGATGTTCATGATATACAAGAATGAAGGATGGATGGCAGATGATGGTATGCTATTCCAAGCCCTAGAGGAAACAAAGAAGCACGGAGGACAAATAGGAGTTCATGCTGAGAGTGTGGATATTCTAAATATGCTTATTGAGAGATATGCCAAAGAGAAGGAAAAATGGGGAGCGTATGGGCACACACTATCACGACCTTGCTACACTGAAGAAGAGGCAATAATGCGAGCTATCAAGTGGGCAGAGGCAACAGGTGGCAAGCTCTACATTGTACACATGTCTACTGGTGAAGGCGCAGATGCAGTGCATGCTGCGAAAGAGAGAGGCGTCAATGTTCATGCCGAAACATGTCCACAGTATCTGCTTCTAGATGATGAAGTATTCAAAGGAGAGAATGGACATCTCTATGCAACTTGTCCTCAGGTTAAGAAACCTCATGATAGTGAGAGATTGTGGAAAGGATTGTTCGAGGGAGATGTTGAAATTGTCGCTACTGATACTTGCACATTCACAACTGAACAGAAGGTTGCATGGAATGGTGATTTCCGGAAAATTCCCTTTGGGATGCCCGGTGTTGAAACCATGGTTCCGCTGATGTACACTGAAGGAGTAAGCAATCGAGGGATGCCAATTAACCAATTCGTGGCACTAGTAAGTACAAATCCAGCAAAGCTCTTTGGCATGTACCCACAGAAGGGAGCATTAAAAGTTGGCAGTGATGCAGATATACTTGTATTCAATCCCGAGAGAAAAGTGACTATCCACGCAGAGGACCTACAGACCAATTGTGATTGGAGCCCATTTGAAGGCTGGAAATTGCAGGGCTATCCACATGTGACAATATCAAGAGGGAAAGTCGTTGCCAAGGAAGGTAAATTTGTTGGAACTGTAGGCCATGGCAAATTCATTCAAAGGAAACCACATGGAAATCTATAATCTGCCCATCCAATATCCGAATGCGGTTTCTATGGTGCTCTTATGTATTAACCGACACAAGTTCATGTAGAGGGCGAGGAGTTACAAATATCCAAAGTAATGATTCCTCATTAAAATCCTACAAAATGGAGTTGAGCTCATGGGAGCAAGTGAGAGTGGAAGAGTTCAAGATTTGATACATTCATTTGAATTTTTTATGAACTACATCTATGTTTTTTCCCTCATGCATGGTATATTCATTAAAAAATGAAATGAAATTTGATTGTTAACCGGGTTTTTCCGGACGCTGTAGACCGTGCCGAAGCTAGA
>CAYMLT010000137.1:0-2921 GCA_964391265.1 uncultured archaeon | reverse complement strand
GTAACATGGCCATAACGGGTCTTGTGAACCAAGATACTGAGAATTATGGAGATATTCTCTCAACAAACCTAGCACTGGAGATGGGTTTTCTACAAGTTGTAGAAACAGGGAATGTGCCGCAATTGAATTTCAATGCGACAAGACCTACCCTGGTTCGTTCTGGTGAGGCAGTTTTGGGAGGTGGAAGACAGGATCGAATCGTCAAACGCAGCGCAATACACGAAGGCAATCATGGAGTTGATGTCTTCTGCATACAAGCTGGGAGATGGACACCAAGCGATACGCACTGGATTCACACAGATACTCCAGTTTCACTACGCCGTGCGATACTGGAAGGTGCCAGTCAGCAGGACGTATGGGACAGAGTTCAAGCAATGCTGGGAAGAGCAGGAGTGCAATCTAGCACTAATGCATTGGGTGCAGTCTATCAGGCATTGCAGTATGACTTTCAATGGAAGGCAGACAAGTTCAAGATAGTTGATGGCCAAGTTGGCATGGTTGTAACAATCAACGGTGAAGTTGCTGGGTGTGAGTACTTTGGAGACCAGATGTGTTTCAGTAGAGATTGGAAGAGCATTCTCGGGAATAGCTACGTACCAGAAGTGCAGGAAAATTATGAAGAGAATATTTCGATGAAGGCGGTTCAATCTGGTGTGCCCCAATTCCTTGGGGAACTGGCAAGTGGCGGGAGAGCTGCAGAAGTTGTGCAATATAATGGCGAAGTAGTTTATGCCTGCGCGGTTTGAGGAAAGCCAATGATAGTCTAGTGATAAGTAGTCATCCAGATGTTGTATACTTCTCGCTAAAGTCTTTCGTCTACCTGAATCATTTGATGCACACGCCCAATCTCTATGCTGTTTCCCTTCTTGTCCATTATGTAAGGCTCTTTATTTTTGGATCGCAGTTGAATATCAAGCTAGTCCGCTAAATAGCGCTTCATCAGACGGAAGCAATCCTTCAATAGGTCCTTGAAATCATCCAAGTGCGTTTCATAACCAGTCGGCAAGTAGATACTTCCTATCAGATGATGAATATGATTGCGCTCATTGCAAGTAAGAATATTGCGAGATAATACGTTCCCAGAGTCAGCGTTTCATCATACTTGAATTTGTGATGAAACTCCTTGATCAGTATCATCGAGTCTGATGCAATGAAGAGTAATATCCCAACAAATGGAATGAACCCATATAGAGCTCCTGTCGTTAGCCAAAGCAGAAGAGAACTGCTTGCTGTGAGTGAAATCATGATTCCATAGAAATATGCTGCTGAAACAAGCTCCGAGGGGATACCTTGTTCAGACGTCTTAATGTATCTGAAATAGAAAAACAGGTATGCCATCAGCATAGCGAGACAGATTGCAAAACCTGAGATTGCAAGAATCGATGTCGCAGCCAAACCATGATAGATGAAATTACTAGTATAGATGAAGTGTGATATCAAGAAGAGCCCTAGACCTGGAAGGATGTTTATCTCCATTCCAACATCACCAAGTCCACAAAAGACCAATGCGACAGCTAGGAGCAGGTAGAATAACGTCGACCCTGTGAGAAGCACAAATACCGCTGATGAGATGGCAGGGGCCATCTTGATAATCGTTGTAAGAATATTCTTTGTTTCAGAATTAGCACGAATTGCCATGAAGGCAATTGCACAGATCCAGAAGACCACACCAAACACCACAAGCGACATATTTCGCCATTAGCTATTGTGACCCTTAAGAGTATTGATTTTAATTCTGTTCGATTCGTGTATATTTCATGCTCAAATGGCAATTGAGAATTATTAGTGCTCTTGATAATAAAACAATCACGATAATCAGTTTTCCATGTCCTCTGCTATTCATTTATATTGGGGATGAAAAGAACTGAGTTGGATGTGTAATCAATTCGCTAGAGCGGTACGCTATCCAAAGATGTGATTTACAGCTAGGCGGTTTTGAAATGGGTATCGGTTTTATGGTCATCCAAGAAGACGGAACACCTGTGTTCACGTATGTTCAGGAAGCACAACAAGATGTTGCACAATCCCTTCTTCCCAGCCTCTTAGGTGTTCTGCAAATGTTCACAAAAGGAGTACTTCCGAGCGAAAAAACTAGTGGAGTCAAATCATTAACGCTCGCGGACACTGTTTATACTATCAGAAACTTGAACATTCAAACCCCATCTAGAAAAGAGAACATAATTCATTTCGTTCTTCTTAAAGACACCAACAGGAAAATCCCGGATATTGAATCGCTCTTGGATTATCTCGTGATTAGTTTTCTTGGATACAATAAGGGGGAATATGTTGTCAAGGTGAGAATAAATGCAATTCATGAGGATGAATTCAGTGACTTCAATGAATTCATGTTGGGCGTTATGGATTTGAAGACGGGCGAGATTAAGAAGACAAGAGTATCCCCCCCTCCAAGTTCATTTATTCAAGGAATGCTAAATGAGGTATGTGAGTATTTTCCAGTAGAAGATATGGAAAAATGGAATCCGAAGCTACTAGCCCTAGGAAAATCATATGTTTGGGTTTCTGACGAACTTTCAAAAGAAGAAGAAGAACAAATACTTCAAAAAATCAAAACAAATCTATCCGAAGGTTTGTACAACACCTTGGTAGACAGGGTAAAGAATCAGTTAAACTGAGAACTCATTGATTTTCATTGCTATATAAGAGATATATTTGGCGTTGCATTGTTGCAACACAGAGGGGAAATACCGTGCAAGGGTCAAAGAATAGTGCAATTCTCTTCTTCATCTCTGCAATACTACTGATCATTCAAACTGGTATCAGCTCAGCAGTTTTTGATGATTGGGTAGGAGGAATGGCTGCGGGGGCATTTGCCTTCGTTATGTTTGTAGCAATGGTCATGGCGTACAAGGGTGGACTCGCCGCGGTGATGGATACTACTGTTACTGAATCTCCGAATTATG
>CAYMLT010000136.1:0-8035 GCA_964391265.1 uncultured archaeon | reverse complement strand
CCCGTCACAACTCGAGGAGCATGCACCCATCTACCTCCATAGTAACGAAGGCGTACTGGAACAAGCTGTCGAAGAAGGCTGGCCGGGGACAGGAACCGTCGAGGATCCAATCATAATCGAGGGGTACAAGTTCCGGGTTGCAAACCACATGATTCGACTTTCATACACTGATTTGCATTTGGTAATTAGGAACAACGAATTTGATGGTGTTGCAAGGGTACTATGTGGTATTGTCCTGGCTGGTACGAGAAATGTTGTCATAGCAAACAATACCATTCATTTTACAGCGGTGGGAGTTCATCTAATCCGATGCAATCTTACTACTATTTCAGGCAATGAAATCTATGATAACAAGTGGGATGGCGTCTTTTTCGATTACTTCTGCTTTGAGAATACGATTACAGGTAACGAGTTTTACAATAATGAAGAAGGTGCACTCTTTGCAACTGGTTACAATTGCAACAATACATTCAGTAACAACACTGTTCATGATAGCATGCACTCAGTCATCCTCGCAACAGGGTCTGATAACAATACAATAAACAACAACAGGATTTTCGATATTTCTGACGATGGGCTATTCATTAGCACTTCTGGTAACACGATTACTGGAAATTGGATATACAATACTCAGGGTCATGGTATTACTATTGTATCTCATACCTATCATAATTACGTAGCTGGGAATTGGATTGCCAACAACACAGGCTTTGGAGTAGCGATTAATTCAGCTGAGAATATCACCGTTGAATTTAATGATTTTATCGATAACAAACTTCCTCAGGCTTGCGACAATGGCACTGCGAATACATTCCGCCACAACTTCTGGAACGATTGGACTTCTCCTGATGAGGATTCCAATGGCTTTGTTGATCATCCATACTTGGTTTCAGGTACTGGTGGCAATAGTGATGCCTTACCTATCGCAACAGCTCATCACCTTGCTCCTATATGGTACAATAAGACAACTGACCCCAGTCCTGAGTTCGATCTTTTCCCGATAGTTCTACTCGGTGGAACTATGTCTGCTGTCCTCATTATTGTGGTCATTGTTTTGAAACAACGCATGTCTGTTACATCATTGAAGAACAGCTAGTATCGCTAGGTTATTAACATCAAATCGGTCCGCTCACATCGTAGTAAGGTGAAAAACCGTGACGACACCTGCTCCTCACATCTCAATACCATACCTCCGTGAAGAGGCCCTTCCGACGCCGTTTTGCCCAGGCTGTGGCAATGGGACTCAGATCAATGCATTCCTGAAGGCAGTCCGTGACTTGGGTCATGAAGACCTGAGTGGGTTCGCTTTTGTTTCTGGTATTGGATGCGGCGCGTGGATGCCCTCCCCTCATTTCAAGGCTGACACACTTCATACAACACATGGACGTGCTATTGCTTTTGCAACTGGTCTGAAGATGGCCCGTCCTGAACTGAGAGTGGTTGTCATCTCAGGTGATGGTGATCTCTCAACCATCGGAGGAAACCACCTCATTCATGCAGCCCGTCGCAATATTGACATGACAGTCATTTTGAGTAACAATTACAACTACGGAATGACCGGAGGTCAGGTAAGCGCCACAACTTTCACCGGGGATACAACAGCTACAACCCCCTACGGCAATCCCGAACGACCTTTTGATATTTCGCGACTCGTTGCTGCAGCAGGTGCAAACTACGTGGCACGATGGACAACTGCACACCCGAATCAGGCTGCACGTGCCATGAAGACTGCCCTCCAGCGAAAGGGGTTCTCATTTGTAGAGATGTTGAGCCAGTGTCCTACTGCATATGGACGGCGAGCAAAGATTGGTAATGCACAGAAATTCCTTGAGTGGTTCAAGACTCTCCCCGTTCGAAAACCAGACGATCCACTTACTTACACAGTTCCTACACATGACGGAATTGACTTGGGTGTGTTTGTTGATCGCGAAGAAATGGGATTTGTGGAGTCAATGCAGAACATGGTCAGGAATATTCCGGAGTGAGTCGCATGAGGAACGAAATTCGCATTGCGGGTACTGGTGGAATGGGTGTTGTTCTAGCAGGCGACATTATTGGTCATGCAGCAATTAATGCAGGCCTGAATGCGGTACAGAGTCAGAGCTATGGCTCAGAGGCTCGTGGTACTGCAGCAAAGAGCGAGATAATCATCAGTGATGGTGACATTCACTATCCAAAGGTCCGAAAATCTGACATCCTCGTTGTTATGAGTCAGAAAGCGCTTGAGATGTATCTGGAAGATGCGAAGGAGAACAGTATTCTGATTATTGACCCTGACCTTGTTGATGTTTCAAAAATCGATTCTGGGTTCAAAGTTATCAAGGTACCTGCCATGCAGACTGCAGATGATTTGGGTCTACGACTGGTATCCAATATGGTGATGCTAGGTGCTCTTACTAAGACAATCGAGATGATATCCATGGATGCACTTGAGAAAGCAGTAGTCAATGCAGTACCCGGGAAATATCTTGAGATTAATATGAAGGCTATCAAAGCCGGTGCTGACTTTGTCTAGCCTCCATGAACTAATGGAAGAACTGTTAACATATCTCTATCCTCGAGTACAGTTTCCAATCCATTGAACAGTGCAATGTCTGTTTCATTCCGGAGCAAGAGGGTGTCTCTATCCATTTGTTCGGGCGATTCCCAGACTCTATGTATTTCCTCATATTTTTTAATGAGCTTCACAAGGGCTTCAGCCAATCTTGTACCGTCATCGACCTGAATCTCATAGGTATCTGATGCCATTTTTGTTGTGAGAGGTCCTCTAAATCTGAACCTGATAATCATCTTGCTCCTGATTGCTCAGTTCCACCTGATGATAAAGTGACCGGCGTGTCCAATGCTCCCAAAAGATAATAGAATGAAACACCTACGAAATAGTCATGCCTAGACCATTCGAAATACTTCAGATTGGCTTTGGAACTATTGGTCAGCCCATTGCCAAGGTCATCCTTGAACGTGATAATCTTCACCTTTCAGCTGTTGTTGACACAGAACCCACCTTCAAAGGGAAAACAGTTGAAGATGTTTTGGAGTTAGACACCAAATCCACCACTCACATTTACGAGAGTATCGAAGAAGCCTTTTCTCATTCGGACACAACTCCTGATCTTGCTCTCATTCTAACAGTATCAGATATAGAACGAATTCTTCCAGTCATCAAGGATTGCCTTGCCGCAGGAATGGATGTACTATCTATATGTGAAGAGCTCTCCTATCCGCATTTGAAGTATCCAGAGATTTCTTCTCAGATTGATAAAGCAGCACGTGAATCAGGAAAATCCGTATTGGGAACCGGAATCAACCCTGGATATCTCATGGACTTACTCCCAATTGTAATCACAGCCCCATGTCAGCAGGTCAATGGCATTCATGTCATACGTGTTCTTGACTCAGGTAGAAGAAGGACATCCTTCCAAAAGAAGGTGGGAACCGGAATGACGGTTGATGCATTCACCAACGCAATCAAGGAGAAGCTAATCACTGGACATGTAGGTTTGATCGAATCTATGCAGATGATTAACGATGCATTGAACCTAGAGCTGGATCATTTTGAAGAGTTTCCTCCTGAGGCGATCTTAACGGATAAAACCATCTCAACATCTTTTACCACCGTCGAGAGGGGCAATGTTATCGGATTGAAGAGCAGAAGTGTAGGTTCAAAGAACGGGACGACGTTTATCACTCTCGAATTCATTGCTCATGCCGGCGCAAAACCTGAGTTTGATGAGATACGGATCTCTGGCTACCCAAATCTCACTCAAAGAATTGAAGGTGGGGTTATGGGTGATTATGGAACTGCCGCAATGGCTGTTAATATGATTCCTTTAGTTATTGCTGCAGCACCAGGATTATACACCATGAAAGACCTGCCTGTCCCTCGGAACACTCAAAGGGTCTGGAATGATTAGGAGTAGTTCAATTCGATCTACAAGTGAAATGGAGAATGCTGTTGATGCTTGAGAAATACAAGAAAGCCACTCAAAAATCATCTAAATTATGGGATCGCGCGTTGAAGGTGTTTTCAGGCGGAGTGAATCACAATATCAGAACATTTGGTCTAGACAAGTGTGGTGCTTATCCTCCATTCATCAACAAGGGAGAAGGCAGTCACCTATGGGATGTAGATGGGAACGAGTATGTTGACTGGTGGATGACACACTATGCCCAAATATTGGGACATAACAATCTAGCCGTAAAGACTGCATTAAAAACCCAAATTGAGAATGGAATCCATTTTGGTGCGTTAAACGAGGCACAGGTCAATCTTGGAGAGAAGATAAAGAAAGCAATACCAATTTTGGAAAAGATCCGATTTTGTAGTACTGGAAGTGAGTCTACAATGTATGCTACACGCCTTGCAAGGCTTTTTACAAAGAAGAGGTTGATTGCTAAGGCCCGTGGAGGGTGGCATGGAGGAAATGAAGCTGTCGGCTTTCATATTAGTTATCCATTTTCTGATAGCCCATTCTATGATGGTGTTTCCTTTGATTACAATAATAGAAGTAGTTTCGATGAGATGTTCGAGAAGCACAAAGATGAACTGGCAGCAGTCATTATTGAGCCCATCTTAGGTGCAGGCGGAGGAATTCACCCAGAGCCCGAATTCCTGCCATACATCAGAGAGCAGACAGAGAACCATGACGTTCTCTTGATATTTGATGAAATAATAACTGGATTTAGAATATGTTTTGGTTCTGCTGGTGTTGATGTATTTGGCGTTAAGCCTGACCTGATTACCTTAGGCAAGATTGCAGGTGGCGGAATGCATCTAGGCGTTTATGGTGGACGAGAGGATGTAATGGACCTTGCAAGACCTGGTGCAAAAGGTGGTCGATGGGTAGGCGGAGGAACCTTTTCGAGTCATCCCCTAGCAATGGTGGCTGGTGTTGCTGCGCTAGAGGAACTTCAAAGAAAAAGAAGTGAATATTCAAGGCTTAACCAAATGGGTGATAAATTTCGTAGTCGTCTAAATAATCTCTTTGAGGACATGAAATTCCTTGGCATTGCTACAGGAAGTGGCTCCATGCTCTTTGTAAGTACGCTCAAGAATCAAGTTGAACCACCTCTTACATCTCAAAAGTTCGGTGAGGCTGTTGACCACGAGCGTCTTAATCATTTTCAGAGTATCTTAATGGAAGAAGGAGTGTTCGGGTATCATGGACTTGGATCTCTCTCGTTTTCACATTCTGAATCCGACTTAACAAAGACAATGAACGCTATACAGGTAGCTATTCAATCGTTATCATCACAGATGTAACTTTGCATTTAGTGTACCAATTAGCAGTCTATCTTAAGTGGCGCACTACGCAAAACTAATAGCCACAATTCATTTTTCCACAAGTCCCTTCTACGACTGACTAGGAAGTATCAGAGATGACCTTATTGGCCAGACTATTCGGACTTGAGAACGCAACAGAGTCCGGACTCCGTCTAGCTAAGATAATGGCTGTAATCTTGCCACTTTTTGCAGCAACTTTCCAGATTTCTACCACATTTTGGGTGATCTTCATATCTGAATCTCTAGGCAGTGGCAACTATTTCGACGGCCTTGTCTTCGTTGGTGTTCTCACTGTTATCCAGTTTGGTGTTCAGGTACTACTTGATTATCCAACCGGCGCTCTGGGTGATCACATTGGTCAACGATATGTAATCGCATCTGCCCTGCTATGTTATGCCATTGCCTTTTGGCTTACAGCAACACTGACCTTTGATACACCCTTCTTTGTGTATGTGGTAATTTTTGCACTAATGGGTCTTGGTTCTTCTCAAGAGAGTGGTGCATTTCATGCTTGGTTTGATAATAATTACCGTATTGCCATGCCTGAGGATAAAGACCGAAAGGCATACGGTGTGTTTTGGGGCAAGGTCGGGATGCTATGGCAAACATCATCTCTCTTGGTCTTGCTACCAGGCAGTATCATTGCAACAATGTTCTTCCGAGAAACAGTCTTCATCATCCAGACCCTGTCATGTGTGGCCTTGGCCATAGTCGTAATGATAGTGATCAAAGACCTACCTGGAGCAAGAGATGAAACCGAACCAAGATCTGTACAACAATATGGGAGCCTTCTCAAGGATGGAGTGAAGTTTCTCTTCTCATCTCGATTCGTTGCACTTCTCCTGTTAGGTGAGGTTGTAATATGGAGTATGGGTACAGTATGGTGGAATATTGTGCTATTCCCACTCTACTTTGCATACTTATTCAACGATATTGCAGTATCATCGTACCGTACGCTCGTTTTTGTTCCAGAAGCAGTAGCTCAAGAACGGAGTGGCATTTGGGCAAAACGCTTCGACCCGGTCAAGTGGACCCCGCGATTCAGGTTTCTACAATTCTTGGGATTTGGATTCAACATTGTCATTGCTTTGATAATCTTTGCATTTCCCCCACCACTTGATGCTACCAATGTGGTTGGCTTGTTTATTCCTTTCACAGATATCGCCATAATTGAGATGCCTGCAGCTTCAGTTCTACCCATGGTTCTGATATTCATTCTTTTCGTCATTACTGACGCGTTTGGCTCTCTTGCTGGTATTCTGACTCAGAGAGTGATGCTTGATGTTGTTCCAAACAAGATTCGCAATAGTGTCTACTCTCTACAGCCAACCCTGACCCTATTGCTGGCCATGCCCTTTGTAGCATTCTTCGGATGGCTGCTTCCTCAGCATGGATTCCCTATCACATTCGCTCTGATGTCTATCGTGGCACTAGTAGGCACAATCATGATAGTAGCAGGGTTCAGGAATCCCATTCCTAAGATTGAAACTATCACTCCAGCTCCTCAGGAAGTCATTGAGATAGTAGAGGAGATGGAAGCTACCTGATTAGAGTCCCAATGACTGCTTCAAGACCTCTGCGTTTAGTTCTCCTGCTTCGTAGACTTCATCATTGGTGATATCTTTAATAGTGACCTTGGCTGGACTGAAAAGAAGCGGATCCACCTTGTAGAAGTCGAAATCAAAGCTCTTGAATAGCTTGTAGAAGGGCTGCCCATATTGCTCTGAGCTCGAAGAAGGTGCGTCCTTTGTCAGCTTCTTCAAGTCATCTCCTTCCTCAGGCCGAATATCGTAGTATGTGCTACCCGCATACAAAATGCAGTCGTTTGTAGCCCCCATCATCTTGTTATCCTTCTCGCTAACCAAAGGTGCAATTGGAGCTACACCATGCCCTCTTCTTATCTTTCGCACGTCAAATCCAAGTTCATGAAGCTTGTGTGCACCGACTTCTACAACTCTCGCAGATATCTGAATGGATCCTGCCAAACAGGCAGTTGGTGCAACTATGAGATAGAGGTCTTTTGTATCAATTCCACATTTTTGAGCAATGTAATCAATCGCACCATCTGGAGGCACTTGTCTGGTTTCAAGAAGCAGTACGCCTACTTTCGCATCATCTTTGTATTCTAGCTCCTTGTAGATTTTCTCTTTTGCATAGAGCGCTCTTGCAGGCCCAGATCCCATTGCAAAGTAGCCCCCCTCGTTTATGATCCAACCAGCATACTGCGATCCCATAGTGGCGATGGCAGGCTCATCAGTTGAAACAATGACGGAGGGAAGCGTAACATCTCCAATTTTGGTTTCAGACAGCTTTACAGCGCCATAGCCACCCAAGCAGACCTCACCTAGTAATCTTCCAAGTTCATCCGTGCCAGCAACCTCTATTCCCGCATCAATGATAGTAGCTCCATTCTCTGATTTTGATACGGCGCAGTCAAGTTTCTCTGCGTTGTTCATCATTTCTTCTACGATTTCAAGTCCTTTCTCGTTCACACTAATCGCCATTGAATATCACCTAGGATTTTTATTCCATCATTGTTGCACGCACATAGATCTCTTCTCTGGGGTCTCCCTCAGCAAAGTCTCCCATATACTTGACCCATTTCTCAGAGGAAGATATCTCCTCTGAAATGAAGTCTGGCCTGCGCGATTTCACATACCGGATGTAATAGTTCGTAAATTCTCTCTCAGAAGTTCCGCTTGGGAGGTATGTTGGAATGAGTGAATCTATCTTCCCAAGTACAATTATCAT